>CAMBFP010000068.1 GCA_945865745.1 Rhizobium sp. Q54
AACGCCGACTTGGCAAAAGAATTTTTACTTCCGCCAATCTTTCGCCAAAAGCATTTTCCAGCCAGCAAGCTAGAGTCTCTAGAAAATTATAATTTGCTGGAATGTTGAAAATGTTGGGCATACTTCCTCGATAATTCTAACTAACTTTAGTAATGAAAGTAATTGTTCTTGGCGCTGGCGTCATTGGCGTTGTGAGTGCCTATTTCCTTGCTCGCGCCGGTCACCAAGTAATTGTAATTGAAAAAAATTCTTCTGCTGGAGAGGGCTGTTCTTACGCCAATGGTGGGCAGTTGAGCTATTCTCACATTGAAACCTGGGCGACAAAAACTTCGCTCTCTTCAATGTTGAAAGCGGCTTTTTTACCCAATTCATTTTTAACAATTTCTGATTTTGCGAGCAAAGAATTTTGGCGTTTTGCGACGGAGTTTTACAAAAATTCTTCTGTGCAAAAATCGCAGGAAAACAGTCAAAAATTATTTGCACTCACTTCCTACAGTAGAGAGGTTTTGAAGCAAATTATTAACGAAGAAGGTGATCTTTCTTTCGATTACAAAAATAATGGAATTTTACATTTTTTCCGCGACGCAAAAAAGTTGGAGAAAGCGGTAAAAAGTGTTGAGACTTACAACTCTCTTGGTTGCAGAACTCAAGTTTTGAGCGCCGAAGAATGTCTGAAAAAAGAGCCGTCTTTAATTAAACTTTTTGACGAAAAAAAATTAGCTGGCGGGATTTTTTACGAAGACGATGCGAGTGGAAACAGCGCCATTTTTACCAAGGCTCTGACAAAAATTTGTCAGGAAAAATACGGCGTTATTTTTGAGTGGAGCACTGACGTTAGAAATATTTTAACCAACTACAAAAAGATTACCGGAATTAATACTAACAAAGGAGTTTTTGTTGCCGACAAATATGTCTACGCGCTTGGGGCCTTTAGTACCAAGCTTTTAAGTGGCATTAAAGTTGAGACAAAAATTTATCCAATCAAAGGGCACAGTCTCTCAATGTCTTGTGATGAAGAATTTGTTGCGCCGAAATTGGCTCTGACTGATCCAGAAAATAAAGTAGTTTATTCTCGCATTGGCAATGTTTTTAGAATGGCTGGAACCGTTGATTTTTGTGGGCTTAAGAGCTCTAAAAATAAAGGGCAGATCTTCTTTTTGAAAAAAGTTGTGAAAGCATCTTTTTCTGATTTTGGTAATTTTAATCGCCTTGAAGAATGGTGCGGATTTCGTCCGTTTCGTCCAAACTCAATTCCATTAATTTGCGAAGTGAAGAAATACGGAAATCTTTTTTTGAATACCGGACACGGATCTCTCGGTTGGACAATGTCTGCTGGGTCGGGAAAAATTTTAGCTGATTTAGTGTCTGATGCGAAGGGAAGAAAATTCAATTTTCTAAACGAAGAACTCAGTTAAATAAAGGGCAAAAGCCAATTTTGAGCACTGTGCTCAAAATTGACTTTTGCAATAACTTAAGTCAGTCGAACGAAGTCTAGAATTCTTTAATGGGCTCAATACGTCTCTTAACCGGAGTAAATTTGACAACGGCTCTTACTGCAATTCTGTGCTGCATTTATTCAAAGTGCGTGACGCTCTGGTGATTGGATTTGTGAGATAAAAATCAAAATTTTTCGCTGCAATTTTTTCGTTGGAAAAATCGCCATTTGCTTCCAAAGATTTAGCCCAAGTTGTTTCTAGAAATTCTGCAAAATCTGGTTTAGCGCCGAGATCGAAGCCAAATTCTTGCGCTAATTCAGTAAAAATTTTCCAATCTTCTTTTGCTTCACCTGGTGCAAAAACAGCGCGGACAGTGGTTTGAGCGCGACCCTCAAGATTAATGTAAGTCGCATCTTTTTCACTGTAGGCTGCTGCTGGTAAAATTACGTTGGCTACGTGTGCACCGCGATCGCCGTGAGTTCCGAGGTAAATTACGAAAGAATCTTTTAATTTTTCGAAATCGATTTCGTCGTCAACGGCATGAAGAATTACGATTTTAATTTCTTTACTCGCACATTTTTTCAAAATTTCTTCGACATTAGAAGAGCCAACGAAACCAGTAGACAAGCCATTTAGCAGGCCGGTTGATTTAGAAAGAAAATTAAATCCGTTCCAATCCTCGCGAATCATTCCAGATTTTTCGGCGATTTTTTTCGCGAGATTTAAAATTTCTGCACCGTCAGGGCGAGTGATTACGTCGTGACCCAAAATTAACATTGGGTTTTTGTAAGCAGACAAATCGATGCTTTTTAACGCAGAAAGATCGTCGCCTAAATTTTCGTAAGCGTAGGTAAGATCAGCATCTACACCGACTGAGAAAACTTTTAATTTCTTGCTCAAGAATCTTTTACGTAGACGCGCATTCAAGATTGGCGCGTCTTTACGAGGATTAACACCGATTAGCAAACAAGCGTCAGACTCGTCAATTCCAGAAATCTTTGTGTTGAATAGATAAGAGGCTGAGTCTGTGGCGCTAAATTTTTCGCCGCTCAAACGGCAATCAAAATTTTTAATCCCGAGTTTTTCGCAGAATTTTCTTAGAGCATAATTTTCTTCAGCTGAGGAAAGTTTTCCGCTGAGAACGGCTATTTCGCTAGGGCTAGCAGCTTTAACTTTTTCAACGATTGCCTTGTAAGATTGTTCAAAACTTGCTGATTGCAACTTTTCTGCGCCCTTAACGTAAGGTTTGTCTAGGCGCTGATATTTCAGGCCGTCGTAGCAAAAACGTGTTTTGTCAGAAATCCATTCTTCGTTAATTTCTTCATTCAGGCGCGGAAGAATTCTCAGCACTTCGATGCCGCGCGAGTCAATACGGATGTTGCTTCCAACGGCATCCATTACGTCGATTGTTTCAGTTTTATTTAATTCCCAGCTACGTGCTTTGAAGGCGTATGGCTTAGAGGTGAGAGCACCAACCGGGCAAAGATCGATAATATTTCCAGAGAGTTCTGATTTAATATTCTGATTGAGGTAAGTGGTTATTTCCATTCCTTCGCCGCGATTAATTGCGCCAAGTTCGGTAGTTCCCGCAACATCTTCAATGAAGCGAATGCACCGAGTGCATTGAATGCAGCGAGTCATTTGCGTCTTCACGAGCGGGCCCATGTTTTTATCTTGGACAGCTCTTTTATTCTCGTGATAATGACTTTTGCCAGTGCCGTATTGGTAGGCCTGATCCTGTAAATCACACTCACCGCCTTGATCGCAAATCGGGCAATCAAGCGGGTGATTGGCGAGTAAAAATTCCATCACTCCTTCACGCGCTTTTTTAACCATTGGCGTATCAGTGTGAATTTTCATTCCTTCGGTAGCCGCCATAGCACAAGATGCGACTGGTTTTGGTGGCATTCCTTCAACTTCTACTAAACACATGCGACAGTTACCAGCGATGGCCAGGCGCTCATGGTAACAGAAGCGCGGCACTTCGACATTAGCAATTTCGCAGGCTTGGATAATGGTTAATCCATCAGCAATTGTTACGGATCTACCGTTAATTGTGACTGTAGGCATGAGTTAGTTTTTAGTAGATCTAGAAAGGAATTTCGTCGTCGTTTTCTTCAACAGAAATATCGGAATTATTGTTACGAGATTTGCTGTTTGAATAATCAGAAGATGAAGGCGATTGACCAGAGCTACGTTCACGAGAATCAAGAATTTGCAAGCTCGAGTTGAAATTTTGCAAAATGATTTCGGTAGTAAATTTTTCTACACCTTGAGCGTCATTCCATTTTCTGGTTTGTACCGAACCTTCTAGGTAAAGTTTAGTGCCTTTTTTGACGTAATTTTTAACAATATTTACAAGGCCTTGAGAAAAGATAACCACGCGGTGCCATTCAGTTTTTTCTTTCTTTTCGCCGGTGCTTTTGTCTTTCCAGCTTTCAGAAGTGGCGAGGGAGAAATTAGCGATTTCACGCCCGTCTGAGAGAGTGCGGATTTCTGGATCTTGGCCAACATTACCGACCAGAATTACTTTATTAATAGACACTTGAGACTCCTTTAATTGGGGTGTTAATTGAGGGGGCGCGGAAGCTAAAAAGTAAAAAATTAAACGCTACTTGAAAAGTAGTGAGACCCAAACAGAGTTTGCCCCGTTTTTTGCCGCAACATAATTTGAATTATCATGAAAAAGACTTTCTTAACCTTTCTAACTCTAATTTTTGCTTTTATGAATCACGCATCTGCACAAAAAAATAAACAACAAGCCCAAGGGCAAGATCTCGAAAATATTCTCTACATCGATTTAAAATATGGTCGTGTGGTGATCGAAATGATGCCAAAAACTGCACCACAACACGTCGAAAGAATCAAAGCTTTAGCGCGAAAAAAATTTTATGACGGAATAGTTTTTCACCGCGTGATTGATGGCTTCATGGCACAAACTGGCGATCCAACAGGAACCGGAATGGGTGGTTCAAAAATGCCAAATCTTAAAGCAGAATTTTCTGATGAGCCGCATGTGCGTGGCGCTCTTTCAATGGCGCGTTCTGGTCAACCAGACAGTGCCAACAGCCAATTTTTTATCGTAACTCATGATTCAAGATTTCTTGACGGACAATACACAGTTTGGGGACGCGTAATCAAAGGAATGGAATTTGTCGACAAAATCAAAAAAGGTGCCGGACAAAGTGGTAGCGTTTCTGATCCGGATGTGATGATTAAAGTCAGTGTAGCTGCCGACGCAGAGAAGAAGTAAAAGACTGAGGCCCTAACATCGCCGGCAAAATTGCGCAAAAAATTGCTTTTGTGTTTAGCTATATTTGACCCGTTCAAATATTTTGTCGGCGATGTTGTTTGTGCCATTTTTACCTACATCCAACGACAAAAAATAAAAAAAGTTGCAGATAGCGTAATGAATTGCCTAATCGAAAAAGCGATTTCCAAAATAAATTCTCTCAAAACAATCAAATTTTCTGGATCATCTCCTGCTCTAGGATGGCGTTAAAAAATTTCCACTCACCGCGCAATCAAAGCGCAGAGGATAATCTGGGTTGTAATGAGTATTTAAATTTAGCTAAAACCCCAATGACCTACGACTTCAACAATATTTTTGCTAAAATTATTCGCGGCGAAATTCAGGCTAAAAAAATTTACGAAGACGAAAATATTTTAGCCTTTCACGATATTTCTAAAGCAGCTCCTACTCATGCGTTGGTGATTCCAAAAGGCGCATTTAAAAATTTTCCTGATTTTGTTGCTAATGAAACTCCTGAAAAAATTTCTAACTTTTTTAAAAAGGTTTCTGAAATTGCTACCCTGCTTGCAGCGGATAAATCAGGCTTTCGCTTGATTTCAAATATTGGCTCCGACGCGCATCAAACAGTTCCCCATTTTCATGTTCACATTCTTGCGGGCAAAAAAATGGGCCCCCTAATTTCTTCCGACAATCAACTGAGGTAAAAAATGGCTAAAATGAAAGAAGCGACGCTAATTATTCATGCTGGACGCAATCCTAAGGAGCAAGGCTGCATGGTGAATCCGCCGATTTATCAAAGTTCAACAATCGCTTTTCCAACTCTTGAAGCATTGATTCACGCTGAGCGCGGTTACGCCAATAATGATTTGGTTAAGCCTTACGAACTCAAGTACGGACGTTACGGAACACAAACAAATTTTGCGCTCGAGAAGGCGATTGCTGAACTTGATCGTGGTTACAATTCATTCGTTACTTCTTCGGGCGCAGCTGCGGTAAATACTGCTCTTATGGCTTTTCTAAAAACGGGAGATCATTTGCTTTTGGTAGACAGC
The DNA here is from genome assembly GCA_945865745.1 of Rhizobium sp. Q54. GTDB lineage: Bacteria > Pseudomonadota > Alphaproteobacteria > Rickettsiales > UBA1997 > UBA2645. Next base: position 5,742 of record CAMBFP010000068.1, read on the forward strand.
GTTTACTCACCAACTCGTGGTTTCGCCAGCAAGTTTCTTAAAAAACTCGGCATTGAAACCACTTACTATGATCCATTGATCAATGCGGCCGGCCTCGAAAAATTAATTCAAAAAAATACCAAAGTAATTTTCTTCGAAAGCCCAGGATCACTCAGCTACGAAGTACAAGATATTGATGCACTTTGTAAAATTGCTAAGAAGTATAAAATCACGACGATCATAGACAATTCGTGGGCTAGCGGCATTTGCTTTAAACCTCTTGAACATGGAGTTGATGTTGTCGTAACGGCAGTGACTAAATATATTAACGGCCATTCCGACGTGATGATGGGGGCGATCACTGTGCAGAAA
>CAMBFP010000069.1 GCA_945865745.1 Rhizobium sp. Q54
TTGTTTCTCTTCTGCTTGGTTTCGAGTTTTAAAATTTCCAATTTAACCAATTTTTGAATTATCGAGTTAGCGGTGTTGTAGCTAACATTGAGCGATTTTTGTAGCTCTGTGACGCTAATCACTGGAAATTGAAATAAGGTCTCCAGCGCTTGATTGGCTTGGCTTTCTGGCAAGCTGAAATCTTTTGAGTTGATGATTTTTTTACTTAACCGCTCTTCTAACTTCTCAATTTCTTTCGCTTTTTTGTAAGCGTCTTTTGCGCTTTCTTTGATTGCCTTTAGGTAAAAAGAAATCCACCCCTCGAAATCGCCTTTAGTTCTAACCGCATCAAGTTTTTGGTAATATTTAGCGTGATGTTTTTTGAAATAAGTCGACGGGTAAAGAATTGGCGCGTGAATCACTTTTTCTTCCAAAAGCATCAACACAATCAGCAGTCTGCCGATGCGACCATTGCCATCTAAAAAAGGGTGAATGGTTTCAAACTGAATATGCGCCAAGCCTGCTTTGATTAAGGCTGGTAAAGATTTGTCGTTGTTGATGAATTTTTCTAAATCGGCAATCAGCTCTTCAATTTTATTTGCTGGAGGTGGAGTTAGTTTGCCGACCTTCACAGATTGCTTGCGGTAACTTCCGGGATTTGCTTTTTCACCATCGCCACCAGTCATTAAGGCCTTGTGAGCTGCTAAAATTACTCGTGACACAATTGGAAATCCTTGCTTCTGAGTTAGCTCTAAAGCCGCATCTAAAGCCTTGTTGTAGTTCAAAACCAATTGAGTCTGCTTGCTATTTTTTGAGCCGCTTGAGGTGGCAGAAACTTCGCTGGTAAAGACATCAACCATCGTTGTGTGAATGCCTTCAATTGCGGAAGAAAGCAGCGCTTCTTTCAAGCAATAAGCTTTGATGAATCTCCCAATGTTTGGCAGCCTGTCAGCCATTTCATTCAGGCGACCCAAAGCCTGCATTGCTTGCCCATAAAGCTCGATTAGCTCAGCGTTAAAATCAAAAGGTGGATTGTGGGGTGGTAATGGGTTTGGAATGAAATAATCTAGCTCGCCAAGTTTTTGGTAAGTGCCGGTTCGGCGTTGATTAATAAGCGCTTGGGTCATTTATGAAATTATCTTAAACTGAAATAAGAGCGTAACTTGTCTTTCTTATTTCAATTTCCAAATTCTTTTTGAGATAAGGACGGGTTTTTGAGTCGTTATTTTATTTTAGGAGCAAAAAACTCTCAGCCTTAATTTCCTACAAAGACTAGCAAGCGCAGTTGGCAAAGGATTAAATTTTTAATATTTGAAGCAGCTTTATCTCCAAAAGAATCTACCCCAGTAAGGCAACAATCGGGCCAGATTTATTACCGAAATTTGTGACTAGTTTCCCACCAGCGTCCCATGAGAGTTAGTTATATTCGGCGACCTTCTTGATTCTTATAGACGCGACCGGCGTTAGCCTTTTCCGTTGAGTTGCCTGGCTTACAATCGCCTTTGTAAAGCTCTTTTATTGTTTTTGTAAGCTCTTCTGTTTCTTTTGTTTTGTCTTTTTTGCCATTTGTTGTTTCAAACAAATATATTGCGCCAACAGATTTGTTTTTACCCTCTTCATCAAATCCTTTTGATTTTAGATCCAGAACGCCAATTGCTCTCCACTGCCCGGGATTAAATCCCGTTTTGCCGTCTCCATTGCGACCGAGTATTTTTAGTTCAACAAAATGCAGTTTATTTTTTTCGTCAGTTTCATTGTTTTTGGACTTCTTTTTATCTTTTGCATCTGAAGATCCAGTTCTGTCTTCTAGAATTTTTATTCCTTTTTCTCCTTTCATGCTAGCAAAGGTTGTATCCAATAACGCGTCATCCACCTTCTTTTTAATATCTTCACTAGAACTGGCGTCTTCAGATACGGCATAAACCATAAAAATAGGAACCACTCTTGTTGTACCATCGATTTTATCCTTAATTTCTCCGGCTTTGTTTTTTGAATCAAATTCAAGTTCCTGGCCGTTATATTCTATTTTATATTTCATAAATATTAGAAAATTTAGTTTGTTTACTTGAACAAAAACACGAAGAATTCAAAAAAAATGATAGAGTGCAGAGATTGTAAAAACAAAGTTAGTCAATTAGCAAAATCTTGCCCGCATTGCGGAATGCAAGAGCCGGGGAAGACAGAGAGAGAGGAGAGGCAAATTAGAATCCTCGGCAATTTGTTTGGGTGTTTGATGTGTTTAATTGGACTAATATATTTCTTCGAAGAAGGAGCGAAGGGAGTAATAGCCTCAATAGTGCCGTTTTATTGCGCCCTTTTAGCAATTCCCCGAACTGGAAGAATAATTAACAAATTTACAGAGCAAAAATATAAGTTCTCAATTTCGGGCAAATCAAAGTTGATTGTCTGCATCTTATTGTTTGCAATTACAGTAAAAATTCATCCTTCACCAGATTCGTCCACAAAAACGAATCAGCCACCAGAAGCGACAAAGCAAGGGCGAACTACAGAATTTACTTTCATCGATGGATTAATGCCTGTTGACGTCTATTTAAATATGGAAAAGAGAGGCTTTCGTACAGAAAAAAATTTTATGGGGAGCGAATACGGCAACGTGTGGACTAATAAAAAAGAAGAGTCGGGTATTGAGTACGAAGTTACCACTTTCAGCCACAATGCACACGGAGTAGAAAACGTCAGGGCAACCGCCTGGGTTGATATGGTTAATAAGAGAATTGAGGCAGCCATTCCTTTCTTCAAATTTGCAGCATCTTTCCCTTACGAAAAATCCGAGCCAGAAAAAGCACAGAAGTGGGTTGAAGGTAATTTTAACAAAAACGGAGCAACTACCGCTATTGGGGGCGTAAGATTTACAATGCACGCTCCATCAGAAATGGTGAGGATACTGCTAATTGAGCCAATTCAAGCGGGAGTAGCGGACAGGAACTTCACTAAATCTAATGTGACATGGGCTTTGCATGATTCTCCCCTGCTGGTAGCCGTTGAAATTGACGACTACAATGGAGATATTCTGGAGTCTGGAGATTATAAAGCAGAGTTAAGAGATTATCAGGCGAACACAGCGGAGACTTTCGATGTTATTGTGGCGCAAAAAGAGCTCGCCCCTAGCGATTGTTTTTCGATTCTACGGGACGCCTACTCGGAATCTTACAAATCATCAATAGACTCAGAGACCTATTCTCACTACGCGATGGGAGGCATGAGTGGCTCATCAGAAATCATAAGCCTTAAAAAAGGCGAATATATTCACATCATTCCTGGGACTTATTATTTAAATAAGATTGGCTCGCCACAAGAAAACAAAACATCCGGGGTTTTCTATTTATCAAAAATAGTTCAGAAATTTTAGTCCTAAAAAAATTTAATAAATCGAGAATGAGCAGAATAATTTTCTACGAGTAGCCATGCAAACCAAACAAGAGTAAAGATATTGCAGAAATTGTAATTCAATTATGCCGTGTACAAAAAGGGTTACGCACCATGTTCTTCACTTTATTCCATCAATTCTATCGACGGGATTCTGGGCGCTAATGTGGTTTTTTATCACGCTTTGCGGAGCTAGTGAAAAATTTTACTTCGTTAAATGTGGCCAGAAAATTAGCTAGCTTACCTCTCCCTGCCTTTTCTTAAAAGACGATTAACCGAAAAAAAACTAATGTCGGTTTCGTTTGCGATGTCTCTTTAACTCAAGCCATCTTGTGACAGTTCGGCTACCCTCTCAGGCCCTAGATCTCCAATCTTAGAAACCGGATTTTATAAGAGCATTGAGCAGCTTAGAGCTGCCCGGAATGTTTAAATGATGAGTGTCCCAATATAAAATATTTTTGGCATCTTTGCCATAACAGTAATCTTTGTCACAAAAAACTTGGGCACTATCAAAAACTTTTAGACGAGGATTTCTCTTCTGTATCTCCAGAATTATTTTGCGGTAAGCATGTTCACGCCCCAAGGACGAAGCCTTATCAATCTTACATTTTGAGGGCGGCTCTTTGTTGAGTAATCGTGCTACGCAGGCCTTTGGATCGTAGGGCAGTTTTGGAGCGCTAATCACAAGAACCACATCTTTCCCCACTGAAATTAGCTCAGAAATAAAAAGGCCGAAGCCGGTTAAGAAAATTTCTTCAGAGCTTGATTTGCCATCATTGGCGAATTCATAACGAGCAAAATCTTTTTGCTCTGGTGAGTAAATATTTATCACAACGGTTTTGATTTTTTTAAAATCTTTGACCGCATTTTTTATTTGCACTGCCAAATTCCTGCAATCATCAGTGGTAAATTTTTTGCTATTTGAGTAAGCATCAAAAGGTAGGCAGCTATTGGCCGCAATTAGCAGAGTTTTTAGCTTTACCTCGCCAAGATATGCGGCGCTGTTTAATGAAACCGCATGACTATCTCCAATAATTAAGATTTCCGGCTGAGCAGAATTGGTAAGGCAAGAAATTTTGGAAAGATTAAGGCCGAGCACATCACAAGATCCGTCCGACTTTATCGCCTTATCTGGCCGATTTAAATCCTGAGCGTTTTTTTGGTAAACTCTTAAACTTTGTTTCTTGTAAAAATTATGAGTGACGAACCCCAAAAATATCATCGCCGCAAATAGGACAAGGGCCTTTTCCACCTGTCTCTTTCCAAGCCGAATTGGCTTTTCGACAAATTCATAAGTAAGCCAGGCAAGAAAAATCGAGACCAAAACAGCCAACAACCTGATTAAAAGCGACGGAGTTTCTCCCTCGATTATCCGCGAAAAAGAAAGTATTGGCCAATGCCATAAATAGAGAGGATAGCTAATGAGCCCGAACCAAATCAGAAGTGGATTTTGTAGGAATTTGCGATTAAGCCAAGCATCGCTTCCAGCAAGAATGATTAGTGCCGCGCCAATTGTTGGCAATAATGCCCATGCGCCGGGGAAATTTTTGTCTCTACTTACCAGAAGAGTTGCAATGAAAATTAGGAAAAATCCAACAAAAGCAGTCGTATTTAGCAAATTCGCGCGCCCGATTTTTTTAACAAAATACAACTTAAGCAAATTCAGAAAATCAGATTTTTGATTTTTGAGTTGAGCAAGAAGAGATCCGACAAGAAGTTCCCAAAAGCGACTTTGCGGTAAGTAGAAAGCGACGCTTTTATTTTCGTAAGTTTTAAGTAGTCCGAAGAAAAACGAGGCGACTAAAATAAAACTTGTTATGCGCAAGATGCTCAGCTTTCTTTTCCAGGCGCACCACAGAAGTAATGGCCAGATAATGTAGAACTGCTCTTCAATCGCCAGCGACCAAAGATGCAATAACGGCTTATCTTCCGAAGCGCCGTTAAAATAATCACTGCTTTCTTTTAAAAGATTAAAATTTGAGACGAAGTAAGAACTGCGCGAAATATGCTTGTTCAGCTGCTTGAATTCATCAGGAAACAAGACAAGCCAACCAAAGGCAAAGCAAGAAATCAGAACCAGTAGTAATGCAGGAAATATACGCCGAACGCGACGACTATAAAAATCTAGAAATCTGAAACTATCTGATTCCAAGTTCTTTAAAATTATTGTTGAGATCAAGAACCCGGAAATCACAAAAAAAATATCAACACCTACAAATCCACCGCCAAAGCCAATAGCGTGAAACCCTACAACCAGAAGAATGGCAACAGCTCGGAGACCATCAATATCCCCGCGATATTTAGACATGAACTGCTTATTAATTTTTTTCCACGATAGTTGGGGAAGGCAGAAAAATTGGGCGCATGGGATAAAAAACTTGCCTAACCCGAAAGTGGTGCACCCGACAGGAGTCGAACCTGTAACCTTCTGATCCGTAGTCAGATACTCTATCCAGTTGAGCTACGGGTGCATAATTATAAACGCTTCGTCGCTTTTCTCGCTTTCGCTCGAAGACGACTCACGCCAGGGCAAAGACTAGCTTTGCCCGCTATTCCTTTAAAATGCTTTCGCATTTTATTGCGCCTTTAGCGCAACCACTCATAGCCCAGTTGAGCTACGGGTGCATAATTATAAACGCTTCGTCGCTTTTCTCGCTTTCGCTCGAAGACGACTC
>CAMBFP010000070.1 GCA_945865745.1 Rhizobium sp. Q54
CACAAGCGCGCCGAAATGGTAAAAAATTATTTAACCAAGAATGGTGTGGCAGAAAATATGATTGAAATGCGTTCGGTTGGTGAAGATTTTCCGGATATTTTAACTAAAGATGGCACGCAGCAGCAAGATAATAGGGTTGTTAAAATTTGCGTTTTGCGTGGCGCGAAATCTTTTGAAAATTTTCCACTACCATTGATCGAAAATTTTGTTTACCGGGAATCGCTGTTAAAGGCTCGCAAGGAGCGCGGGCTTAAATAAAGTTTTTAATATTGCTGGCGAGGGTGAAGAAATGATGCGGAGTAGAATGGGCTATCCCTGAATCTTTTAAACCTTCTTCGAATCTTTAAACTTTCTCAGAATTTCATTAACCATTCCAGGATTTGCCTGCCCCTTGCTCGCTTTCAAACTCTGACCAACAAAGAATCCGTGAAGTTTTTCATCGCCGGCAGCGTATTTTGCGAATTGATCGGCATTTGCAGCAATCACTTCAGTAACAATTTTTTCAATTGCGCCGGAATCAGAAACTTGCCTCAGGCCTTTGGATTGAACGATCTTCGCTGCGCCTTCTCCAGTTTCGACCATGATGTCTAAAACATCTTTGGCGATTTTTCCGGAAATTTCTCCGCTCTTCATTAGATCAAAAAGTCCGCCTAAATTTTCTGCTGAAACTTTCAGATTTTCGAAATTGATTCCGAGTTTATTCATGCGTCCGAACAGCTCTACTGTAAACCAGGTTACGCATATTTTTGGTTCATGCTTTTGAATTAATTTTTCAAAATAAGCAGAAATTTCTTCGTTGGCGGTGAGTACCCCGGCATCGTATTCTGTAAGCCCAAGGTTGCTGATGTAACGAGCTTTACGCGCTTGTGGAAGTTCAGGTAAAGATCTTTTGATTTCATCGACATACTCTTGGCTAATTACCAATGGAGGCAAATCTGGATCAGGAAAATAGCGGTAATCCATTGCATCTTCTTTGCTGCGCATCGTTCTGGTTTCTCCTGTTATTGCATCAAAAAGACGAGTTTCTTGATCGATTTTTCCGCCATTTTCTAAAATTTCTACTTGGCGTGCAGCCTCGAATTCAATGGCGCGAGAGATGTTACGCATTGAGTTAAGATTTTTTATTTCGCAGCGAGTTCCTAATTTTGTTTCGCCGATTTTACGCACAGAAACATTGGCGTCGCAGCGCAAATTTCCTTTTTCCATATCGCCATCAGAAGTGCCGAGAGTGCGCACAATCGCACGAACTGTTTTTACATATTCTGATGCCTCGAAAGGTGAATTCATATCAGGCTTGGAAACTATTTCCATCAACGCAACACCCGAGCGGTTTAGATCAATGAGAGAAAGGGTTGGGTGCTGATCGTGAATTGATTTTCCGGCATCTTGTTCGAGGTGAATTCTTTCAACGCGAATTGTTTTTCTGCTGCCATCTTCAAGTCCAATTTCAACTTCTCCTTCGCCAACAATTGGATCTAAAAATTGAGAGATTTGGTAACCTTGCGGCAAGTCGGGATAGAAATAATTTTTACGATCAAAAATCGATCTAAGGTTAATTTGCGCATTAATGCCTAAGCCAGTTTTTACTGCTTGTTTTACGCATTCTTCATTAATCGTCGGAAGCATACCAGGCATGGCCGCATCAACCAATGAAACATGAGAATTTTGTGCTGCACCAAACTCGGTCGCAGCTCGGGAAAATAATTTTGAATGTGAAGCAACTTGTGCGTGAATTTCGCAGCCAACCACCAGTTCGTAAATGTTATTTTTGCCTTGGATTGTGTAAGTCATTTTAGTTTTTTGCTTTGTTCTTCGTAAAAAATTTTATTTCGAAACGATCAATCTAACGAGTTTTTTCTCAAGTTACTTTCTGGTGTTGCAAGAGATTTTGATTTCGATTTTTGAGTCTTTTTTTAATTCAAAATCATCTATGTAATCTTGCAAATTCTAGCTCTTTAAGTCTTTGTGATTTTTAGGGTGCCTCTCAAAATTCACTTCCACTTCTAACCTGGGCTCTAAATCTCAAAACCTTGATCTATGGGCTTTCACAAGAAATTAATTTTCTGCTTTACTGGTTATCTTGAATAGATCGCGCGAGCTTAGAGCAAAGATTCTCTACGACAGATTATCGAAATTAAAAATAAGTGAAATATCTTAGCTCTTAATTTCTCTCATCATGAAAGGAATTTGAGAAATCGTGAAGAGCAGTGAAATTGGCATCATCCCGAATACTTTGAATTGCACCCAGAAATCAGTCGAGCAGGTGCGCCAGATGGCTTCATTAAGCAGTGCTAAAAAGACAAAAAAACAAGCCCAGCGTATTGAAAGAGTAAGCCAGGCTTCGTTACGCATTTTGATTTGTTCGCCAAGAAGATAGGAGAGCAGAGGTTTTTTGGCGAGGTAGCCGTAAAATAAAATTGCTGCAAAAAGCAGGTTGATGATCGTCGGTTTTATTTTGATGAAGATGTCATTTTTTAGCAGCACTGTTAACCCGCCGAAGATGGCAAGAACAATGCCAGAAACCAATGCTACTGTGGAAATTTTTCTGGTTAGGAGGTAAGAAATAGTCAGCGCAAAAAAAGTAGTGATGACCATGTAGATCGTTGCGGTGATTAGTGGATCAGGGGTTTTAGTAAATTTGTAACAGGCAAAAAAAACAATTAACGGCAAGTAATCGTAAAGAAATTTAGAGAAGCCATCATGCGACTTTTTCGCTAATTTTTCTGGTGCGGATTTTTTTTTCATTGGCAGGAGGTTTGAGTGCTGATGTTTGTATCTACTGATGTTACGGAAATCTGGTATCTCAAATCGGAATGATGAAAATTTAGCATGTCATTTATTTTTTGATCATTGCTCTTAAAGTCATTTGGGATGTTGATATTCCTGATTCCGCCACTCTTCATGCCGATGATGTTTTGTTCAACAACTCTATTGAGAGCGCTACCAATAGTTAATTTTTCTGAGCTTACCGTTTTTAATGTTTTGTTATTTGCCCCGTAGATTCCGTAAGCAATTTCAACTTCGCTTCCACAAGAAATTACATTTTCACCCTTACCAATTTCCAGATCTTCAATTGTAATTTTTGCTACAGGATTAGGTTGATTAGGCCTAATCTCTTTGCCTTCTTGAGCCGTGTTTACAGTGGAAATAATGAAGCGACTTTTATTTTTTGCTTCATTGAAAGTTTTACCAACTTCTTCTTTCGATAGGCGATTGCCGAGAGACTCAGGCTTTTCTTTGTTAGAAAAAAGTGCGAAGTAAAGAATGGCGCCGATACCAATAAATTTTATTAGCGGGATGCGTAAAATATCTAAAATTTTATTCATAAAATTACTGGTCCTTGACGAAGAATTGTGATTTTGTTGTCGATGATTTTAGCTACGGTTGATGCGGGTTGATGAGATATCTCACCCTCAATTAATAAGTCGATATTGGGGAGGGTATTTTTAATTTCATCGGGATTTGTGGCTGCTGTTGCGCCACTAATATTTACGCTAGTCACCGCTAAAATTCCGTCAAATTTTTTGAATAATTCTTTGACGAAAAAATTATCCACAACGCGAAATCCTAAAAAATTATCGGAATTTCTATTAAGGTTAGAAGCTATATATGAAAAAGCTTCATCGCGTGTTTCTAAAACCAGAGTTAGTGCGCCAGGTAAGAATTTTTTAGCAATTTCTTCTGCTTTTTTATCGAAGAAAAAAATTTTTTTTGCTGCGTCGAGATCTTTAACAAAAATTGCAATCGGCTTTTTTGGATCACGATTTTTGATTTGATAAAGAGTCTCTACGGCCTTGAAATTACTAGCATCAGCTGCGAGTGCATAAACTGTATCAGTAGAAAAAGAAATTACTTTTCCATGATGCAAAAACTCAGAAGCTAGCGTTGCGGCATTAGGATCTTTCTCATTAACTACTAGCATGAAGTATTGATTTTATTGGCTCGAATGACTTGCGATGAAACTCACAAATTCCATGTTCACGAATTTTTTCGCGATGAAATTGAGTCGGATATCCAGCATGTTTGGCGAAACCGTATTGCGGATATTTTTGATCTAGGTCGCACATGATTTGATCGCGAGTTTCTTTAGCAATAATCGATGCTGCGGCGATTGAAAAACTCTTTTGATCGCCTTTCACAATAGCTAAAATTTCACTGATTTTATCCTGTTTTTTGAAGGGAATAAAATTGCCGTCGACCAAAATTATTTGCGGAGAAATTTTATATTTTTTCTGTAAATCCAAATAGGCTCGAAGCATTGCCAACTTAGTCGCTTCAAGAATATTGATCTCATCAATTATTTTTTCGTCAACAATTCCAACGCCAAACTTTGCTTTATTTTTTAGTTCAAAAAAGATTTTTTTACGTCGCAATTTCGAGAGTTTTTTTGAATCATTGATTTCGCAGTTATTTCCATCGGAAAAATCCCCTCGATCAAGAATTACGCAAGCAGCCACAACAGGCCCAGCAAGTGGTCCACGACCAGCTTCGTCAATGCCGGCAACAAATAAATTTTGGTAATTATTTTCGATTAAAAAACTCGGTTGCATTTGTAGTTACTTTTCTCTTTATTGCGCACTCCCTTTTCTCGTAAGTTAATTCTAACATAATCCCAATGTCATTCATAAATAAAAATCTTGGCGACAAACCTTCTTTGGTTAAGCCAATCGCAGTTGTTGTTGTTGTGCTACTTTTAGTCGGCGGAATTTACACTTTTCTTGGTAATAAAAAATCTGAAAAACCAGCTGGCGAAGAAGCTAAGAAAGAAGCTCCAATAAATGAAGGTGACATCATGGGGGCAGGTGTAAAGCCAAGCGGCCTAGATAAGGATGATAAAGTTAAGAATGTTGAAGATGTTGAAAAAGTGGTTGCCAAATGGATCGAAGCTAACCCTCATATTGTTCTTCAATCAGTTGCTAACATGCAAAAAAAGATGGGTGAAGATCGCATGAAAAATGCCCAACAAAATATCGGTTCCAAGAAAGAAGAGATTTTCAACAACAAAAATTCTGCCTCTTATGCACCTGCCGACGCTGACGTAACCGTGGTTGAATTCTTCGATTACAACTGCGGCTATTGCAAAAAAGCTCACGCATCTCTTGAGCAATTCCTGCAAGGAGATAAAAAAGTTAAAGTTGTTTACAAAGAGTTCCCAATCCTTGGCCAACCTTCAATGGAAATGGCGCAAGTTTCTGTCGCGGTTAATCTTAACTTCCCAGAATCTTACAAAAAATTTCATGATGCTTTGATGAAATCAAACGAACATGGAAAAGCTGGAGCTTTAAAAATCGTTAAATCAGTTGGTCTTAACTCTGCTAAAGTTGAAGAATCATTGAAGAGTCAAAAAGAAAAGATCGATGCCTTGATTCAAGAAAGTCTTACTCTTGGTAGTTTAATTGGAATCAACGGAACCCCAGGTTTTGTAATCGGCGAAGAGTTATTCCCAGGTGCCATGGAAGCTCAAGCTCTTAAAGATAAAGTCGCTGCAGTTAGAGCTGCAAAATAGATGGAAGTCACTGATTTGTCACCCGCGCAATCTGCGGTAGTTGATGCTTTTGAAAGAGGCAAAAACCTTTTTATCACAGGCGGCGCGGGTAGTGGCAAATCTTATCTCTTAAGTTTTCTTAAAAGAAATTATGCCAGTCGCGGTCTTGAAGTAACCGCCAGCACTGGCATTGCTGCGGTTAATATTGGCGGCACAACAATCCATTCTTGGGCAGGAATTGGTCTCGCTAATCTTCCGATCGAACAAATCATCGATAATATCTTTACAGCGAAATTTTCACGAGTGCGGCGCAAGATAAAGCAGGCCAAGGCTCTTGCTATTGATGAAGTCTCGATGATTTCGCGAGAAGTTTTTGAAATTCTTAATAAAGTTTTTCAAGCGGTGCGTGAAAATG
>CAMBFP010000071.1 GCA_945865745.1 Rhizobium sp. Q54
AAATATTTAAGAAATGGAAACAAATTTAATGTTAGAAAAAGATTTTTACCAACTCTGCGAATCATCTCTAATCAAGCTTTCTGAAGCAATTGAAGCTGCCGACCAAAACTCGCAACTTGACGTCGAATATTCCGACGGAATTTTGGAAATAGTAATCGTTAGAAGTAAAAAAACTTACATCATCAACCGTAATTCCGGTAATCAAAAAATTTGGTATTCTTCGCCTTTTTCTGGCGCTGATTATTTTTCTTTTGACGAAAAAACTCTCGACTGGCGAGATGTTAAAGGTGATGAATTGGAACAAAAATTACTCTCCGAACTCTCCCACGTTATCCCCAATGTCATCTCCCATGGCATCTCCGCGAAGGCGGAGATCCAGGAGAATTAAAAACTTGCTCTGAGCTTGTCATTCTTGATCCCCGCCTTCGCGGAAATGACACAAACACAAACTAAAACTAAAACAAAAATGACAAAAAAAATTCTTCTAATTCCTGGCGACGGCATTGGCCCAGAAGTCGTCGCACAAGCTAAAAAAATTCTCGATTTCTTCTCAAAAAATACCGACAAGAAATTTGAAACCGAAAATGCATTGCTCGGAGGATGCGCTTACGATGCTGTCCAAACGCCATTTCCAAAAGAAACAATCGAACTCGCAAAAAAATCTGATTCAATTTTGCTTGGCGCAGTTGGTGGTCCGAAGTGGGAATCTTTAGAATATAAACATCGTCCGGAACGAGGATTGCTGGGCATTCGCAAAGAATTAGAACTTTTCGCCAACCTTCGTCCTGCAAAAGTTTTTGACGCATTAGCAGATAGCTCAACCTTGAAACGCGAAGTTGTTTCTGGCCTCGACATCATGATTGTGCGCGAGTTAACCGGCGATCTTTATTTCGGCGAACCACGCGGAGTTACAACCTTGGCAGATGGCAGCAGACAAGGCATCAACACCATGACTTACAATTCAAAAGAAGTTGAGCGCATCGCCAAAATCGCTTTCGATTTAGCGCAAGTTCGCGGTAAAAAACTTTGCTCAGTCGATAAAGCCAACGTAATTGAAACCACCGAAATGTGGCGTGAAGTTGTGACGGAAATCGGACAAAAAAATTACCCAGAAATCGCTCTTTCGCATATGTATGTCGACAATGCCGCGATGCAGTTAGCGCGTAATCCCAAGCAGTTTGATGTAATGGTAACTGGCAACATGTTTGGCGACATTTTGTCTGACCTTGCTTCGATGCTAACTGGCTCACTTGGCATGCTTCCTTCTGCCTCGCTTGGTGAAAAATATTCTCTCTACGAACCAAGCCACGGATCAGCTCCAGACATTGCTGGAAAAGATCTCGCCAACCCTCTTGCGACGATTTTAAGCCTGTCGATGATGTTCAAATATTCCTTCGGATTCATCAAAGAATCAGAAGCAATTGAGCAAGCAGTTGCAAAAATTTTAGATTCTGGAATTCGCACCGCCGATATTTCTAAACCTGGCGAAGCAACAGTATCATGCTCTCAAATGGGTGAAAAAATTATTGAAGAGCTGCAAAAAATCTGTGCATAAAAAAATTTTACTAATTTCAATTTTATTTTTTTGCTCCGCTTTTTCGCGCTCAACAACTTTTGACGACCGCACATCTTGTGAAGATTCCAAAGGCGCCTGGCGTCAATTTGGAAATAGTTGCGCCGATGAATGTGAAGCAAAACTCGATGAATTTGCATTTTGCACTGACCTCGTCATTTCCGCTTGCGAATGCGGAAAATCACGCTGCTGGAATGATGAGGTTAAGAGTTGTGCAGCACTTAGTGATTACAAAAAAATTTTCGTCGCCAGACAAAAAGAAGAGAAAAAAATTGCCGATGCAGCCAGAAAAAAACGTGAAGAAGAAGCAGCTAAAGAAGAAACAATAATCAGCAATATCACAAATATTGTAAAAACTCCTGGGGCAAAAACTGCAGCTAACGAGACTCCAAAAACTACAGAAAACCCACCAATAAATCCTCCCGGACCAGTCGTAAGTCAATCACCACCAACAATTCCGCCTTTATTTTTGCAGCAAGAAAAGGCCAAGCAAGATGCTAAAAAAGAAGCAGAAAAAAATAATCCAGGGCAAACTCCAACGATTTTAATTCCTGGATTACCAGTAATTCCTCTGCCACAGTAATTAGATAAAAACCTACAGAGATCTTGACTTCGCTCGACCACCAAAAGTTCTTGACTGGCAAGAATTATTTTGAATAAAGAATAAAATTCGCTGTGCAAAATCGACTCCTTTTTTTTACTTTGCGCCGCACTTATTTTAGAGAAAAATGCATAAAAATTCAAACAACAGACCAACCTCACCGCACTTAGAAGTTTACCGCTGGAACGTCTCTTCCATCACTTCAATTTTACATCGCGCAACTGGTGTTGCACTTCACTTTTCTGTTTTGGTTTTGGCCTGGTATTTAACCTACTACGCCTACCAAGTTAACGTCGCCGACTCAGCAGAAACCTGCGATTGCCCGATAAACACCATCTTCGCAAATATTTTTTCTCTCGCCTTAATCTTCATCGCTTTCTCGCTTTATTACCATCTCTGCAACGGTATCCGCCATCTATTCTGGGACATCGGCAAAGGTTTCGAATTAAAAGATGCGAAAAGAAATGGTTACTTGGTTTTGCTTTCTGCTTTGGTTTTAACCGTTGCTACCATTGCTGCGGTGGCTTACTTAAAATTTTTCTAAAATGTCGAAAATCAAAATTTCTCCTTCAACAAAAACTGGCGCGCATCACTGGTTGATTCAAAGAGTAACCGCAGTTGCGCTGATTCCATTAGTAATCTGGATTGCTTTTTCGCTCATTCAAATTTCGGAAGATCCGCAAGAATATTTACCCGTATTTTTTGCTTACCCATTAAATGCCATTGCCGGAATTTTATTTATCTCGGTGTCGCTCTATCACGGCTCACTTGGCATGCGCGTGATCATCGAAGATTACGTTCCAAATAAAACCAAAATGCATTTCTACATCATTTTGGTGCATTTCATTTCAATCGTAACTGCGGTTGCGGGAGTGGTTGCAATCTTAAGACTTCATCTAATCGGATAAAAAATGTCAGAAAAAAAAATCGGAAATTATTCAGTAACTGATCACGAGTTTGATGTTGTGGTTGTTGGCGCCGGCGGTGCTGGTCTACGTGCAACTTTCGGCATGGCGCAAAAAGGTTTATCAACAGCCTGTGTCACAAAAGTTTTTCCAACTCGCTCGCACACAGTTGCCGCGCAAGGCGGAATTTCTGCTGCTCTCGGCAATATGGGCGAAGATGACTGGCGCTGGCACATGTATGACACCGTCAAAGGCTCTGACTGGCTTGGCGACCAAGATGCGATTGAATATATGTGTCGTGAAGCACCTGATGCAATCATCGAATTAGAACATTACGGCGTGCCTTTTTCACGCACCAAAGAAGGGAAAATTTACCAACGTCCTTTCGGTGGAATGACCAAAGAATTCGGCGAAGGCGGCCCGGCACAAAGAACTTGCGCGGCAGCAGATCGCACAGGTCACGCAATTCTTCACACACTTTATCAACAATCTCTCAAACACGACGCGCAATTTTTTGTCGAATATTTTGCCCTCGATTTAATCATGGAAAACGGCATTTGCCGCGGCATCACTGCTGTTTCTTTGGTTGATGGCACAATTCATCGCTTCAAATCACAAATCGTGATCATGGCAACAGGAGGCTACGGACGCGCTTATTTCTCAGCCACTTCCGCTCACACCTGCACAGGAGACGGTAATGGCATGGTTCTGCGTGCCGGCCTTCCTCTTCAAGATATGGAATTTGTTCAATTTCACCCAACCGGAATTTACGGCTCAGGCTCTTTAATCACTGAAGGTGCACGCGGTGAAGGTGGTTATTTAGTTAACTCCGAAGGCGAAAGATTCATGGAGCGCTACGCTCCAAGCGCTAAAGATCTAGCCAGTCGTGACGTGGTTTCGCGCGCAATCACCATGGAAATTCTAGCTGGTCGCGGAGTCGGTCCGAAAAAAGATCACATGTATTTACACTTGAATCACCTTGATCCAAAGGTTCTTCACGAAAGGCTTCCGGGCATTTCTGAAACTGCAAAAATTTTTGCTGGAGTTGATGTAACCAAACAACCGATCCCAATTATTCCAACCGTTCACTACAACATGGGCGGCATTCCAACTAATTTTAAAGCTGAGGTTTTGACGGTAAAAAATGGTCAGTCGACACGTAGCGCGACAGATGCAAAAACCATGGAAACCGTTCCAGGCTTGATGGCAATTGGTGAAGCGGCTTGCGTTTCTGTTCACGGCGCAAATCGCTTGGGCTCAAATTCTCTTCTCGATCTAGTTGTCTTCGGCCGTGCTGCCGCAATTCGTGCTGCAGAACTTATTAAACCAGGCTCTGCTCAAGCTGAATTTGCACCAAATGCTGGTGAAGAATCTCTCGCCCGTTTCGACAAAATCAGAAATGCCAACGGAAAATCTTCAACCGCAAAAATCAGAGGTGAAATGCAGCATTGCATGCAATCTTATGCCGCAGTTTTTAGAACTGAGAAAGCTCTTTCTGAAGGCGAAAATAAAATGCAGGAAATTTTTACCAGCTTCTCTGACCTAAAAATCGAAGATCGTGGCATGGTTTGGAACAGTGATTTAGTTGAAGCGCTTGAGCTCGACAATATGCGTTCACAAGCTCTCGTTACAATCAGTAGCGCTTTGCATCGTAAAGAAAGCCGCGGTGCTCACTCTCGTGAAGATTACAAAGATCGTGACGACGCAAACTGGATGAAACACTCAATCATGTGGTGCGACGAAAAAGGAAATACCAAAATTGACTTCCGCGAAGTGGTCTTAAAACCAATGAGCAACGACGTTCAAGCCTTTCCTCCAAAAAAACGAGTCTATTAAAAATACCAAATTTTAGTTCGTCATCCCTGCCTTCGCGGGGATTACAACATTAACCAAGCGACAAAAATGGCACTCAATTGTCCGAAAAAATCGAACAACTGAAATGCAAAATTCATTAAAAAATGGCCGAATTTACTCTCCCAAAAAATTCACAAATCGACAAAAAAGCTGGAAAACTTTTTAAGGCGAAAGATGGCGCAAAAAATGTGCGCGTTTTTGATATTTACCGTTACAACCCGGAAGATGCTGAGAAGAAAAATCCTCACATCGACAAGTTCGAAATCGACATGGACGAGTGTGGGCCAATGGTTCTTGATGCCCTCATCAAAATTAAATCTGAGCATGATTCTTCAGTAACTTTCCGCCGTTCTTGTCGTGAAGGAATTTGCGGATCTTGCGCAATGAACATCGACGGCACCAATACCCTAGCTTGCATCAAACCCATCTCTGATTGCAAAAGTGCTGATGTAAAAGTTTACCCATTACCGCACATGCCAGTGATCAAAGATCTTGTGCCTGACATGACCCACTTCTACGAACAATATAAATCAATCAAACCTTGGTTGCAGGCCGAAACGCCAATAAATCCAGGCAAAGAAAGATTACAATCGCCGGAAGATCGCGAAAAATTAGATGGGCTTTACGAATGCATCATGTGCGCTTGCTGCTCAACTTCTTGCCCAAGTTACTGGTGGAATGGCGACAAATATTTAGGACCTGCAACTTTATTGCAGGCGCAAAGATGGATTGTTGATTCACGCGATGAAGCAACTGCTGAAAGATTGGACGCTCTTGAAGATCCTTTCAAACTCTATCGCTGTCACACTATCATGAACTGCGCTAACAGCTGTCCAAAGGGCTTGAATCCGGCCAAAGCAATTGGCTCAATTAAGCAGGCAATTGCCGATAGAAAGG
>CAMBFP010000072.1 GCA_945865745.1 Rhizobium sp. Q54
TGCAGCAAAATTAGCAGGCCGATTAGCAGCAAAAATCCCAATAAAATAATTGCCGAACTACGAGAAATTTCTCGTGCAGCGAGTGGACGAATTTTTGTTCGCGTAACCAATTCATCAAATTTTTGATCAAGTAAATCATTAATCACGCAGCCTGCGGAGCGCATCACCACTGATCCGATAAAAAATAAAAAAATAATCCAGCAAAGTTCCCAGCAAGGTTTTGTTTCGTATGAAAATTTTTTTGCTAAAAGGATTCCAAAAAGGCAGGGCAAAAAAAGTAGCCAGATACCCGCGGGTTGGTGTAGTCTCATTAGCCTGTAAAAAGCAGAGAAATTCATTTTAATGAGGTTTATTTTTCTGGATTTTCACCTGCGCGGTAATGAATTATTAGGATGATTGCTCAACACCTTCATTCCCGCGTGGGCGGGAATCCAGTAAATTTGTGAGCTACAAATCTAAAATCTAAAATCTAAAACCTAAATTTATCCCCAATTAATTTATTCAAAATGCACAAATTACTAATTGCTAATCGTGGCGAAATCGCCTGTCGCATCATTAAATCTTGTCGCAAATTAGGCATCAAAACTGTTGCGGTTTATTCGGATGCAGACACCAATTCCCTCTTCGTGCAAATGGCTGACGAGGCCGTGAATATTGGGCATTCACCATCTTCACAAAGTTATTTGAACATCCCAAAAATTCTCGCTGCGGTTAAAAAAACTGGCGCAACGATGGTTCATCCTGGCTACGGATTTCTTTCCGAAAATCGCAATTTTGCTGAAGAGCTAGAAAAAGCCGGAGTGATTTTTGTTGGGCCTTCAGTCCATTCAGTTGAGAAAATGGGCGACAAAATCGAATCAAAGAAATTGGCGCTTGAAGCCAATGTCAGCACAGTTCCTGGTCATATGGGAATTATTAAAGATGCAGCAGAAGCATTGGAAATCGCCGATAAGATTGGTTACCCAGTAATGGTTAAGGCCTCTGCTGGCGGCGGTGGAAAGGGAATGAGAATTGTTTGGACAAAAGAAGAAGTCGCCGAGGCATTTCTTTCCGCTTCAAATGAAGCGCGAAATTCTTTTTCTGATGATCGCCTTTTCATCGAAAAATTTATCGAAAATCCGCGTCACATCGAAATTCAAATTATTGCCGATAAGTTTGGTAACACAGTTTGTTTGGGAGAGCGCGAATGCTCGATTCAACGCAATAATCAGAAAGTAATTGAAGAAGCGCCAAGTTCTTTCGTTGATGAAGTAACGCGTCAAAAAATGTACGCGCAATCGAAGGCCCTTGCCGAGAAAGTAAAATATTATTCTGCCGGAACGATCGAATATATCATGGACAAGAATAAGAATTTCTACTTCTTGGAAATGAATACTCGTTTGCAAGTTGAGCACCCGGTTACTGAGCTCATTACTGGTTACGACATCGTTGAATTAATGATCACAATCGCTCTCAGCAAAAAACTTCCCTTCAAGCAAGAAGATGTGAAGCTCAAGGGCTGGGCGATGGAATCCCGCATTTACGCCGAAGATCCAGCGCGTGGTTTTCTGCCTTCATCTGGTCGCATCAATCTCTACATCGAGCCGGAAGAAAGTGAAAATGTTCGCGTCGATACCGGAGTTTACGAAGGCGGCGAAGTTAGCATGTTTTACGATGCGATGATCGCCAAACTTTGCTCATACGGTAAAGATCGTAATGAAGCGATTGAACACATGCGTCACGCACTTGGCGGCTTCGCAATTGGAGGAGTATCGCACAATATCAGCTTCCTTGAAACCATCATGAAAAATGAGCGTTTTGTTAGTGGCAATATTTCTACAGCCTTCATCAAGGAAGAATTTCCGGCGGGCTTTTCAGGCAGCGAATTAGACTCGCAATCTGAAGAAGTTTTGATCGCCACTGCGATGCAAATTTTCCTAAAAAATTACGAAAGAAACGGCCACATGACTGGTCAGTTGCGCAATCGCGAGAAGCAAGTTTCTGAGCGCTGGGTGGTGACAATCGACGAAGAATCTTTCCTCGTTAATTTGCTCGAAAAAGGCGATGGATTCATCCGTCTTGAATGCGATCGTAAAGAAATTCTGGTGAAAAATTCTTGGACCAATGGCGACAAACTTTTCCTCGGAATTGTTAACGAGCGTAACGTTGGCGTGAAGATTCGCGAGAATAACAACACAGGTAGCTACCTTCTTCAATATTCCGGGCTCGATGCCTTCGTTACTGTTTGCTCTCCGCGTATCGCTGAACTTTCGAAATTTATGCCGAAGTTCGAAAAGAATGCTAAGCCGGTTAATCTCACCTCGCCAATCACTGGAAAAATTATTCGTTTCAAAGTGCAAGAAGGCGACGAAGTAAAAGCCGGTCAAGAGCTTGTAATTATCGAAGCGATGAAAATGGAGAATATTATCCGCACAGATCACGACGTAACAATCGGTAAAATTAAATTTACCGAAGGAGACGTGGCCGGAATCGGACAGGTGGTGATGGAGTTTGTTAAGCAGTAAAATTCTCTGACTGATTTCTCGTCGTCATTATCGCGAAGGCGGAAATCTAGGAAATTTCCAAGGGCTCATTATTTCAATCTTTTCGCATCCTCAACGGATTAATCTTCTCGCATGTTCAGCGGATTAATCTTTTCGCATGCTCAACGGATTAATCTTTTCGCCGGTTGAGCGCAGTCGAAACCAAGAAAAGATTTGCGCCGAACTTTCTAGGTTTCGACTACGCTCAACCAGCGAAAGTTTTATTTAAGCGAGCAATTCTTTTGAATCAAAAACGAGCACAGACACAGACACAGAAACAGACACAAACCAATGCAAATTGCTCGCAGAAAAGATTTTGAGCACAGTGCTCAAAATTACATTCTAGCCAGCATTGGCGAGGATTTAACTTTTTAAAAAAGTGAATTTAAAAATACTCAGCAAATTAATTTTTTCGCATGCTCAACAATTAATCTTTTTGCATGCTCAACGGATTAATCTTTTCGCTGGTTGAGCGCAGTCGAAACCAAGAAAAGATTTGCGCCGAACTTTCTAGGTTTCGACTGCGCTCAACCAGCGAAAGTTTTACACGTCTTTCTTGGATTTCCGCTTTCGCAGGAATGCCCCTTTTGGGAATGACCCTTGTGGGATTTATTTTTGGGGATTTATTTTTGGGAATTTATTTGCGGAAATGAGGCCACGAGCACAAGGCGCAACAAAATAAATTTTCAAATGATCAACGAAAAATTCTACGCCGGCTTTTGGGTTCGTCTTTTTGCAGGGCTTCTTGATCTGGCTTTTCTCGTTCCACTTGGCGCTCTAATCGCTTATTTTCTTAGTGGCAGCAGCTACGAAACAATCAGCGCTGGCGAGAATTGGTACAGTTACTCGTTCAGTGCTAGCGGCAATTTGCGCTTCGTCGATTTAATCGGTTACGTCCTTAGTGTAGCCTACATAACTTACTTTCTCGCCGGCAATAAACAGGCAACAATCGGCAAAAGAATAATGGGAATTTACGTTGGAAATCTAGATGGTTCAAAATTAAGCAAGTCACATGCCGCCGCGCGCGCATTTGCTTCAATGATAACTTCCGCAACTCTTGGGCTCGGCTTTATCATCGTAATTTTCACCAAAGAAAAAATTTCTCTGCATGATTTTCTTTGTAACACGCGGGTCTTTTTTGGTAAAAAATAATGGAAACTGAAAAATTAATTTGTGGCGATTGCAAAGGCGTCACCACTTTTCGTAAAGGCAAACGAGGCAGCGCATTTGTTGAGTCTTTGCTGTGGTGGGTCTTTCTTTTTCCTGGAATTTTTTATTCAATTTGGCGTCGCAAGCAGTCTAAAAAAATCTGCCAATATTGCGGCAGTAATTTTTTGTTACCTAACGACTTACCAAATAAAATTTTTTAATAATGACTACAATCTGTCGCTTCGCACCTTCTCCCACCGGCTTTCTCCATGTCGGAAATATTCGTGCCGCAATCATTAATTTTCTTTACGCAAAAAAAACCGGAGGAAAATTTTTTCTCCGTTTAGATGACACTGATGCTGAACGCGTGCGCGATGAATATCGTGAACAAATCCTGCGCGACATGGAATGGCTTGGTCTCGCACATGATGGACTAAGCAAACAATCTGATCGTTTAGAAAAATATGAAGAGGCAAAAAATAAATTAATTGCCAATGGCCGACTCTACGAATGTTTCGAAACTCCGGAAGAATTAAGCCTACAAAGAAAAGCTCAAATCGCTTCAGGACATACTCCTATCTATAACCGTGGCGCTCTCAAATTAAATGAAGAGCAAAAAAATATTTTTCGTGAACAGGGAATAAAACCGCACTACCGCTTTCTGCTCGAGAATAAAACTACGGCATGGGAAGACAAAATTAAGGGTCGAATTGCTTACGAAGGTTTGCATTTTTCTGATCCAGTTTTGGTGCGCGCAGACAATAAATCGGGTAGGGGAATGCCAACTTACACTTTCTGCTCGGTCGTTGACGATATTGAGTTTGGCGTTACCGATATTATTCGTGGCGAAGACCACATCACCAACACTGCAATTCAGATTCAGATCTTTGAGGCCCTTTTGGGAGATTCCGGATTTAAGGTTCCAGACTTCGCGCATCTTGCTTTAGTTCAGGCATCAGCTGGAAAAATTTCTAAACGCGAAGGTGGATTTGACGTAAAAACTTTGCGCGCTGAAGGCTACGAGCCGATGTCTATAATTAATTTACTTGCGCAAATGGGCACTTCTGGCTCGCTTCAAATTCACAAAAATTTTACTGATTTGGAGAGTAATTTTTCTTTCAGTAAATTTTCAAAATCGGCAACGAATTACGACATTGCCGAGCTGACAAATATTAATCAGAAATTTCTGCAGATCGTTGATTTTAGCTATATTGCGGCCGAAGGGAAAGTTTCCGAAAGAATCTCAGAAAAACTTTGGAATGCCCTAAAAGCCAATATTAATTTTCTTCATGAAATCAAAGAATGGGTGGCTATTTGCGAAGAAGAATTTCGTTTTGCCAATAAAGAAGAAGACAAAGAATTTTTACGCGAAGCCTCGTCTCTTCTGCCTTCGAACACCGCCGACGAAAATTGCTGGAATCTCTGGCTCACCGAAATCAAACAAAATTCTTCACGCAAAGGAAAAGAATTATTCATGCCAATTCGCTTAGCTCTAAGTGGTAAAGAGCACGGTCCGGAATTAAAAAATTTGGTAAATTTAATCTCGCGCAACGAGATTATTTCCAGGCTCTCAAACTAATTTTTAGCGCACTCTCTCCCCGTCATCCCCGCGAAGGCGGGGATCCAGGAGGGCTCGCAGCGCGCGGGACTTTTTCTGGATCCCCGCCTTCGCGGGGATGACAAATCAAAGAGCATCTCAAATAATAATGACCAAAAACCGCTTAATCTCGCGCGAAGAAATTTTAGCGCGACTCTCAAACTAATTTTTAGCACATTCTCTACCCGTCATCCCCGCGAAGGCGGTGATCTAGGAGGGCTCGCAGCGCGCGGGACTTTTTCTGGATCCCCGCCTTCGCGGGGATGACAAATCAAAGAACATCTCAAATAATAATGACCAAAAATCGCTTAATCTCGCGCGAAGAAATTTTATACGACTCTAAAACTAACCATCTCCTGGACCTCTCTTTTCGCCGGTTGAGCGAAGTCGAAACCAAGAAAAGATTTGCGCCAAACTTTCTAGGTTTCGACTCCGCTCAACCAGCGAAAGTTTTACGCGTCTTTTCTTGGTTTCGACTGCGCTCAACCAGCGAAAGTTT
>CAMBFP010000073.1 GCA_945865745.1 Rhizobium sp. Q54
CTACGATTCTAAATTCATTTACGGCGGCTTCGGCTACTTCGACAACATGAATTATTTTTTTGGAAAAATGGTTTTCAAATTGTTGATCGTGACAAATTTTCTGCCGATGAAATTTCTTTCGCCAATATTTGGGGAGTTGCTGATGAAGATTTATTCAACAAGACGATCAAAGAGGCAGATAAGTCATACGCCGCGGGAAAGCCATTCTTTAGCTTTGTCATGACCACCACTAACCACCGCCCCTTCACTTATCCCGATGGTAGAATCGATATTAAATCTAAGAGCAGTCGCAGCGGCGCGGTAAAATATACCGACTACGCCATCGGAAAATTAATCGAAAATTCTCGCAACAAACCCTGGTTCAACAACACGATTTTTATTTTGGTTGCCGATCATTGTGCGGGCAGTGCTGGCAATACCGACCTGCCTTTGTGGCGCTATCAAATTCCGGCAATTTTCTACGCACCAAAGATTCTCAAGCCGCAAAATATTGACAAGGCAGTGAGTCAAATCGATCTTGCTCCAACGCTGTTTGGAATCATGAACATGTCTTACAAATCAAAATTTTTTGGCACGGATGTTCTAACAAATAAAAAAACTTTAGATCATCACATCTTCGTTAGCACCTACTCCGACGCGGGTTACTTCAAAAATAATAAACTTTATCTTTTGAAACCAAAGAAAGAGAAAAAGTTTTTTGATGTAAAAATAACAAAACGCGGATGGGATGGTTCGCATGAACAGCATTCTGATCAATACGAACCAGCTGAGCTGGAAGAGGCGATCGGATACTACCAATCAGCCAGTTACTTTTTCAAAAACGACAAATTTAAAAATTTTAAAAAATGAAAAATCTTCTCATCTTTGCCATATTTCTAACTCTTATTTCTTGCTCGCATCACGATCAAAAAATTAAATTTGATCTGAATTTAAATGAGCAAAAATCAAATATTGGCAAGGGCGCGGGAATAGATTTGGTGATTATTGATGAGAGATCCGAAGACATTCTTGGCGTTAAAGAATTTTGCGCTGAGGAAAAAATTAAAATTAGCAGCGACGAAAATTTGGCAGAATTTTTGCAGAAAAAAATTACCAAAAATTTACTGCAAAAAGGCTTCTCAATTGGCTTTGGCAAAACACTTGAGATCCACATCACCGACTTAAAATACACGGCAAAACGTAAATTTTTTATTGGAGAATCTGTAGGAAAAATTGCGATAACGGCCGTCGTTACAAACAATAAAAATCAGTTAACTCTTACTAAAAATTTTAGCTCAGGTCTTGATAGTAAACATTTCATCGCTCCTCTTGAATCAACAGACGCAGCCATAATCAACAATCTTCTTGAAGAAATTATGAAGAATATTTTGGGAGATGCGGAGCTACTAAAAAAATTAGCAGAATAGTGGAAATCAAAATTGCCCTACTGTTGCTAATCATAGCCGTTGCCGTGACTGCTTATTTTTGGATTTTTGCAGAATTTAGGTGGGGGAAGATTATCACTTGGATCGTTGGTATCAGCGCTGTAATTATGCCAATCCTGCTCATCGATAATTATCGCATCTTTGTAATTGCTGTTTTGGCGACAATAGCTTTTGAGATAAGAAAACTTTTGCAGAAATAGGTAAAGCGCAACGATCACCGAATCGCTTTGGCAGCAGGCTAATTTGAAAAAAATTGCATAAGGATCGGAGTTTTCTTCGCGTCAGTTTCTAAAAATTGTAGCTCAAAATCGCTTTGTACAAATTTTGTGGCACCAGTTGGTTGCCGTCAACATTGCGCCTCATCGGAAATTCAACATCGAAATAAAGTTTAAATTCGCGCAGACTCACTTCAATTCCCGGCGCGAAATAAGTCATGCTGTAGCCGCTATTTAAATTGTGACTTGGATCAGCCCAGCCGGAATCAGAACCTTTTTTTGAAGCGGTGATTTGCATGATCGGCGCTACTTTTTTTGCCGCACCGACTTGTCCGAGATTGTAGTAAACCCCAACCGCACCAGATAATTCGTAGCCCGGAGTATAGCCTTTATGAGTAGACAAAGAGCGCTGCCACGTGCCTTGTGTAAAATATCCCATTCTGCTTTCTGCGCCGAATGCGCCCATGTGGTAAGCGCCCAAAATTGAATCAGTGGAGCCCGTTCCAATTTGCGTATTACGATTGAGGCCAGTGCGCGAAGTTGATCCGGTCGGCAATTTTAAACCAAAAATAATTCCGGTCGACATGTCGCTAGAAAATCCCGAATAAATTCCATTCACACGAATATCGCCGATGTCTTGTTCTTTAGTATGAGTCATACCGCCATCGTGCGGAAGATTTTGTACGTAACGCTGAACGTAAGGCGCGCGAATCGCCGCACCCCAATCACGATTGAACATATATTGCCCACCGGCGGTGTAAGTTTCGGTCTCGATTCTCTTGTCGTGATTATGCCCGCTAGAGTCTTTGTCTTTATGCCAATTGCGCGTTTGCGCCATGTAATCATATTGCAAAAATGCCGTGCCACCTTCGCAATTTGGAATTAATGAACTGGTTCCGACATTGAGAATTCCGCAACCGCAGGCGCAGGCAAAAACTTCGTTTATCGAAAAAATAAAAAGATAGATCGCAAGGACAAAATATTTTTTCATTGGTAAAAATTATTACATTTTTCAACAAGATCGCCATGACCTTCACCGCGATCTCATCGAAGATTGAGGCGCTCTCCAATCAACTTCAAATAAACTTCCTCAAGTGAGACAATTTGTCCAAGACGCTAATCGCAAAAATCTTCTACAGCTTCTGAAATTGCGCATGATGGCAATATTTTGTCAGGCCGCAACGATTCTAATCGTGAATTTTTTTCTAAAAATATCTCTGCCGCTAAGCGAGATGTTTCTAGTGCTACTAGCACTTAGCGTCGTCAGTCTATTTAGTTTTTTTCGTAAAAATATCAGCGAAAAAACTTTGTTTGTTGAATTAATTTTCGACGTCATCGCCCTAACCGCACAACTTTATTTTAGTGGCGGAATTTCTAATCCATTCATCTCACTCTTCCTTCTTCAAGTTATTATCGGAGCAATTCTGCTCAAAAAAAATTACGCTTGGTTTATCGCAATTCTAACTGCGCTTTGTTACATCTGGCTAAGTTTTTACCACAAAGAATTGCACGCACTTCACGATCATGGCGGTGCTGATTCATTTACTCTTCACTTGCAAGGAATGCTAATCAGCTACGTTCTTGCGGCAATTTTGCTTCTAATCTTCATCACCAAGATCAGTCAAAATTTACGCGAAAGAGACCAGATGATTCGCATGGCAATGCTTGCCACTAGTGCTGCACACGAGCTTGGCACGCCGCTTTCGACCATCTCCGTAATCGTCGCTGATTGGAAAAAAATGGATCTTGATAAAAATTTAATCGCTGATGTTGCAACGGTTGAATCACAACTCACTCGCTGCAAAAAAATTATTTCTGAGATTCTTTCTTCGTCAGGAAAAGAGCGCCTCGAGGAAGCCTCTTCAAATCAGCGGGACTAATTATGAATTGCTAAAAACTGCGTTACTAAATTGACGGTAGCGGCGATTTTTATTTTGTGACGCGAGCAAAACTATTGCGCCGCAGAAACCTGCTTCGGCGCAAGCGCCTGATTTTCATGACTTAATCCGCTTACTAAATTTATTTTTATGTCTCTAAAAATTTATTCGAATAAATCACAAAACTGGCCAAGAGCTTATGAATGACTACAAAACAATCTTAATTACGGAAGATGATGCTGAGTTGGCGAGCACATTAGGACGATCTTTCACGCGTCATGGCTACAAAACTAAAATCACCAATAATTTTAAAGAAGCGGTCGCAAGCTTAAAAAAATTTCATCCACGATACGCTGTCGTCGATTTAAAAATTCCCGGAGAGTCTGGCCTGGAATTGATTCGCCACTTATATCAATTTGATCCAACAATAAAAATTGTGATGCTAACTGGCTATGCAAGTATCACGACAACAATTGAAGCGATTAAGGCAGGAGCTTGTTATTACTTGGCCAAACCTGCCAATGTCGACATGATCATCAGCGCGTTTGCGGGGAAAATAAACCAACCGGAAAACAAGAAAACTTCGCTGAAAAATCTTGAATGGGAACATATTCATCAAGTTCTAGCCGGTGTTGGTTTCAACATCTCCAAAGCCGCAAGGGCACTTGGAATGCATCGTCGCACGCTAGCGAGAAAACTTGAGAAGAAGCACGTTTCTTAAAAGTTAGAAAGTTTTTTTCGTCTTAGTGTGAAAATGAAGGATGGGGAGGATTCAGAAGCCGCTAACTCTCAAAGAAAATAATCCTACTTCTCACCACCCCCATCCGGTGGAGATGCTTTTTCGCCAGATTCTTTAGCACTTTCGTCGCCTTTTCCAGCCTCCTCACCTCTGTTGCTAGTGGCCTCCTCCTGGCCAGCATCTCTCTTGTTAGGGCCATCCTCGCCCTTGCTGCTATTTACGTCTTGTACCTCCTTCTTACCACTGGCAAGATTCATCATTCTATTAAATGGAGCTCGAGCGGTACCTCCAACTTTGCCGCCAAGACTTGCGAGACGAGTTGCTGCACCTGAGACCGCCCCCATGCTTTTCGCCAACATGCCTACAGCATCGGCTGATGGTCCTTTAACTCCACCACCAACCAACGCTTCAATAATTCCTGGAATTTCATCCATGAAAACGTAAAGCAAATACATAACCAATGCTCCTTTAAGCATCGTTAGAATTCTTTGCTTAGGATTTTCGCTGAATAAATTTGTGAGAGCTGGTAAGGCAACGCCGATCATTGAGAAAGCGTGCCATTGGCTAAATCCTTGGAAGTTTAGAAGGCAGGCAACGCTGTCATCGAGCGGATTTATGAATTCTTGCTTATCCTCTTCTTTGCATTCCGGAGCTTGATCTCCAACATAAGGAACAACGGCACCATCGGAATCTACACAAATCTTGTCGCAAGACATGGTTTTGGTAGGAGCGCTACCGTGGAAGGTGGCGCTGCCGATTAAGGTTTGATCCATCACCATTATAAAAACAGCGACGTAGGCAAAGAGAATCATCGGCTGCAAACAGAAGCTCATTAACTTACCAAGCCATCCTTCAAAAATACCTTTGGTTTTTTCAAACATGCCGCAAGGGATGATTAATGGCGAAACGAAGACGAGTATGATAATTGCCGCCGCGGATGAGATAAAAATATGCAGCGCTCGAATTCCTAGCGAGACCAAAAAGAAACCAAAAATCATCACCGACAGCGCAAAATAAATTCCAATTGGCCCAATTAACCAGGCAGCAAAAACCATCGAGGCAATATTGGCATTGGTCATCTGCGGACCAAAACCGAGATAACGCATCATTTTGCAATCGATCGTATCCCAAATTGCTAAATATTCTTTGCCTGACGGATAGGTCGACACAACCTCTTGCGTTCCATCGGAAAGAGAGACTTTGCCAAACTGACAACCATCTCGTTGCTTTGAATCCTGCATGGTTTCGATCTTGAAAAGCATGTTGGCGAAGGCCATCGAGGAGTCGTAGAATCCGCTGAAGAAAATATCCTGCCAAGCTGTGCCAACACAGAAATACATCACGAGCGCTATCTTGAAGATGAACACTAAAATACTTTTTTTGTCGCCAAGATTCGCTTTACCAAGAAGGATATTTATTCCGTAAAATACGACGGCTAGGGTGATGCCCAGCTTAATCACCAAATGCATTATATTCTGTATTTGCTGAAAAAAGGAGGTTTCACTTACTT
>CAMBFP010000074.1 GCA_945865745.1 Rhizobium sp. Q54
ATGCCTGCTCACATTGAGCGCCTTGCGAAGAATTACATGGTTGATTACGAATTGATCGCAGTCGCTGTAGATCAATCTAGCCGTGACAATATTCAGCAAATTTACTTCGAAGTTTCGCAGTCAGATAAATTCGAATCACTTTTCAGAATTATAGATGTTGAAGAAAGTTTTTACGGCATGGTTTTCTGTCGTACTAAAGTTGATGCCGATGAAATTGCGCACAAATTAGCTAATCGTGGATGCAGAGCTGAAGCGATTCATGGAGATCTTTCACAAGGTCAGCGTGAAAATGTTTTACAAAAATTCCGTGATCGTCGCATCACCGCTTTAGTTGCAACTGACGTTGCCGCTCGCGGTATCGACATTGGCGATTTGACTCACGTTATTAACTATTCTTTGCCACAAGATCCTGAAAGTTACGTTCACCGTATCGGTCGTACGGGCAGAGCTGGCAAGAGTGGAATCGCGGTTACTTTGATCACTCCCTCTGAGTACAGAAAGTTAGTGGCGATTCAAAGAATTTCTAACACAAAAATTACTAAACAAAAAATTCCTGGAGTTTCGGAAGTAATCGACAGCAAGAAAGCTCGCATCAAAAGTGCGCTTTCTGAAATCGTCGCAACCGAGAATTTTTCGGATCTTGAGCAAATCGCCGAAGAAATTTTGGCAGAAACTCCAGACCCTAAAATCGCACTCGCTGCTTTGCTTAAAATGGCTTTCAAGGACGAATTAACTGAAAGCAATTACAGCGAAATTCTTGAAGCTTCTGCAAGTAGAAAGAGAGATTTTAATTCCGATGATCGTGGCAACAGAGATCGCGGCGAAAGAAGGGGAAATGATCGTGGTGATAGAGGAGACAGAGGTGGTAATCGCGGAGAGCGCAGGGATTATGGAGATAGAAATGATCGCGGCGACAGAGGCGGAGATCGAGGTGAGCGCAAAGGGAACGCTCGTCTCTTCATTGCAAAAGGTCGTAATGACGCGATGGATCCAAGAAAGTTGGTAGATTTTATCCAGAAAGAAACGGGAGTAGATCAGCGTCGCATCGATGATGTGAAAATATTTGACACATTCTCATTTTTTGTGGTGCCATCTGATGATGCAGACAGAGTTTTGAGTGCATTTCAGCAATCTGGTGGAAACAGATCTTTGGTATCAAGAGCGAAAGACAAGCAATAAATTTACGCCACCACGTATTTTATTTGCCAAGTGATGACATCAGCGCTTTAAATATTAGTCCATTAATAGCCGCTAGAAATGCCGCTCCAAATTTAATTACCGCAAATGCAAAAATCGCAATAACTGCGATTAGCGCGGTATATTTTACGATGTTCTCAAGGATCATCTTCTTGATCATTTCAGTTTGATCTGTTTGTGCGGCTTTATTTCGGGATGCTTTTTTAGCATCCTCTAATTCCTCTTCCTCGGTCATCTCCTCTTCTAGAGTCTCATCTTTATTTTCTTGATCAGATGAGTCAGATTTAGATTTTTCTGACTTCTTTTTTGTTGAAGCTTTAATTTCAGATCCTTTCTTTTTGGATTTTTCGTCGATTTGTTTTTTCATGAAAGTGGAAAATAGATCCTTAGACTTTATTCCGCTTTTTTCTTTTTCTGACATTTTAAAAAATTGTGTTTGAGACCTTTCTAATTCAATCATTTATTGCCCTAATTTTCGCAACAGTTTCTTGCTCACTGCTTGGAGTTTTTGTAGCTTGGCAAAAAATTTCTTATTTTGGCGATGCTTTGTCGCACGCTGTTTTGCTTGGCTTGGCGCTTGGCGCTTTATTAGGAGTTAATCCAATTCTGGCATTGATAATTTTCGCTGTTGTTTTTGCTATTTTGATTTTCTTCACCGCTTGGAATCGCTATTCCAATAGAGATTCGGCAGTAATGATCGTCTCATATTTTTGCATCGCGCTGGCAATGATTTTGAATGACCTGTGGATTAAAAATTTTGATTTTTCTTCTTATATTTTTGGCGATGTTTTGGCAGCCGGATCATCCGAGATAATGGCTCTGTCATTAATTACGATGGTTACGGTTTTTTACGTAATTTTTGGAATCAGAAAAATTTTATTACTAAACCTCAACGAGGATTTGGCGCAAATTTCTGGGATCAAAACCAAATTCTGGAATTTATCTTTCTTAATTCTTCTCGCTATTACGATTGCTTTAACCACTCGTGTCGTTGGTATTTTTTTGACCACGGCCCTCCTGATTTTGCCGGCAGCAATTGCGCGAATTTTTGCTAAATCAGCTACTCAGATGATGGTGATTTCCGCTTTGATTGGATTGGTTGTCGCGTCCTTATCTTTCGCGCTATCGGGAAGCTATAACTTAACCGTTGGGCCAGTAATAATCGCAATTTTTTGTGTGGGTTTTTTTGCTGCTAGAGCCGCTCGATTTCTTCGTAGATAATTTTTCTTAACCTTTCCGGGTCTCTTAAATGTGGAGCGTGACCACAGTTTTTAAAAATTTCTAAACGTAAATTTTTAATGCGTTCACGAAAATATTCTGCTTGCGAGCTGTGAACGATCATATCTCCAGCGCCATGAAAATAAAGGGTGCGAGGCATGTTGATAAAATCTAAGTTAAAGCAAGAAAATCTTTCCAGCTCTTTCAGCCAAAGCTTCATCTGCTCAAAATTTTTTTCACTGACATCAAGAGTGTGGGCAATTTCTCGAGCATTTTGATCATTCATCGCGGTAAGAATTGCGAATTGTTTTAGAGCTTGAGTTGGCGCTGCAGAAAAATTCTGATAAAATTCATCGAATGTCGCCTTGGCCATTCCGGCCTGAATGCGCGAATCTTTAACCATTTGAAATGGTGGCGCGAGGAGGATGAGTAATTTTGGTTGTAAAATTTTTCTCTCGATTAAGCGAATAGCAAGTTGTCCGCCAAGGCTCCAGCCAATTAAAATATCGGGATTTAATTTTTGTGATTCGATCTCAGTAAAGAATTCTTCGACACCATTTAAACGCGAATAATCGAAAGATGAGACAAAAAAAGACTCGCTGAAAACTTGTTCCAACGAGTCAAATTTTTGTCCCCAGCCCGAAAGGCAGAGAATTTTCTTAGAAAGTGAAGTCGCCAAATTTGTTTTTGAATTTTGTCATTCTTTCGTTGTTGGCGTTTACGAAGCCAGTTGCTTTGTCCTGCCAAGCTGGATGATTTTTTGGATCAACGTCAAGTCTAAGGGTGTCGCCTTCTTTGCCCCATGTCGTGAGAATTTCAAACTTGGTTCCGTCGGTCATTATTACGTTAACCACATGTTGTTCTGGATGCATACCAAAGACATAAGCCTTTTTTGTGCCGGTCTCTTTTTTGACTGTTTTTGCTTCTGACATTTGTTGTGAAGAATTAATTGTGCGAATTGGTTGTGCGTGGCTGATAACAAAGGACGCGGTAACCTATGAACGTAAGTTTTGTTGTCAAAGAGTTATTCGTTGTTCGAGGTATTATTACTTGACAATGGGTGGGTCGCCCCAAACAATTCCCGTCCGTTTTATTATTTAAGGTCTTTATTAACTTCGATTCCAAAGCTGAAAATCAAGTCGAGATGAAAGGAACTCACTCTGTAAAAAATAAATTATTAGTGATCGGTGCCAAATTCGCATTGTTTATAATCAATGCTTTAACCGCTATTTACCGAATCCTATTTGCCAAAAGGACTATTCTTTTTGTTACCAAGCAAAAGATCCGCAGCCTCACATTTGGTCCGATCTCGCAGGCTTGCATCATGTTGTTTGTTATTTGGGTTTTTGATCTTTTTATGCAGTCTTTGCGTTACGACCAGGTTGTTAATGCCAAATCTGATGAAATTGATGAGCTGCGCTCAGTCAGTGCTTACTTCAAAGAGGAGTTTGAAAATGTGAATGAGAAGCTGCAAAAGGTTAATGAATACCTGGTCATTCTTGGCGGATCTAGTCAGAACGCTAAAGCAATTGAGGAAGATAACGCTCAGCCAAAAAATTTTAAAGAAGAGGATCTTTCTAGGAAGGATAAAAATACGTTGAACGAAATCAGAAATGCCAAGAGGCAATTTGCTACAATTCATTCGATTGCTGAAGAGCGTATCAAAAAGCTAGAAGGCGTGATTACTATTGCGGGATTAAATATTAAAAAAGCATCTCCAAAAAAAGCTAAACCAGTAAAAGAAATTTCTCTTAACGATAAGAAAGATCTGTTTCGAGGGCGCGGAGGTCCTCTAGATGGAGGTTCTTCGATTGATGATGCCTTGGTGTCTACCAAACTTTCAGATGAAGATTTTATTGAAAGTCGTTTGGAAAAGGTCGCCTTCATCAGTGAAATTGACCGCTTAATGGTGTTAGAAAAATTAGTGAGCGCCATCCCGCTGTCTCGCCCAATGAAGAATTACTACGTTTCAAGTGGCTTTGGCAAAAGAGTAGACCCCATTACTGGCAGAAAGGCTATGCATCAAGGACTAGATTTTGTTGGTGTAACTCATGAAAAAATTATCAGCCCATCACGCGGAAAAGTTGTTTTGGCTGGAAAGTTTAGTGATTACGGTAATGCGGTAGTAATTGATCATGGATACGGGATCACAACTCGTTACGGGCACCTTTTTGCCGTGACTGTAAAGCCAGGGCAAATTGTTAAAAAAGGTGATGTGATTGCTATGCAAGGTAGCACAGGACGCAGTACTGGGCCACATTTACATTATGAAGTTCGCTACAAAAACATTCCGCTTAATCCAAGAAAATTTCTTGAAGCGGGTGATTCTTTATCCAGCAAAAAGACAGTAAATTATGCCGATAGCTAGCCTTAAATCAAAATTAACCTCATTAGCACAGGGCGGTACAAGTAGCGACAATTCAATCGGTAGAAGGCTAGAGGTGATGAGCTCGGGCTTCAAAACAACCCCAACAATAATCGCTCGCGACCTCAGCGTAGAGGGAAATATAACTAGCACTGGAATGATTGAAGTTGAGGGAAGCATCAAAGGCTCAATTCAAGGTAATTCAGTAATTTTGCGCGAAGAATGTTTTGTTGAAGGCGCAATTACTGCTGAATCACTCAGCATTCGCGGCAGATTTGAAGGTTCAATCAAAGCCAAAAATCTAAGCATCTCAAGTAAAGCGCGAGTTCAAGGCGACATCGAATATGATTCGCTCTCAGTCGAAGATGGCGCATGCATCGATGGTAAGTTTAAGCGCCTCTCAACCCAAGCTGCTAATAATTAGTTCTTCTAGCTAGATTTCTGTACCTACCTTCTAAGGTTTTTTTGGTTACGTGGTAAGAATTTTTCTCGTTAGAAAAATAAGCAAACAGGTGCTCTAATCCCAGTTTTATAGCTGAAATTAAATCCTGAATTTCCTCTGAGGTTTTGCTGATATTTTGAATTTCTCCCTCTTTTGAGTAAGATAGTTTCCAGTAGTTCAGAGAAGTGATCTCATATTCATGATCTAGCGCCAATGCTGCGATGGTTAGCTGAGGCTCAATTCCAGAAATAACATCTTTTTTGCTTGGTGATTGACCGGTTTTGTAATCAAAAATTTGCGCGCGTTTTTGTGAATCAAAAATTACTCGGTCAATTTTTCCATTAATCACGACTTCGCCAATCTCTATTTTTATTGGTTTTTCGACTGCATTTTTTGAATCAAAAAATTTTGAATTCTCTCTGACAAAATCAGAAAAGATTTTTTCAAATTTTGGCCACCAAATTAATTTTGCCTCTTGCGACAGAAAATATTTTTCAAAAATTTCTTC
>CAMBFP010000075.1 GCA_945865745.1 Rhizobium sp. Q54
TTTGGCCTTCAAAGCAACGTTGAGTGGTACGATGTCAAAACAAAGTTCAAACAACTGACTCGAAGAATCGCTTACAGCTTCTTGATGCGCGAGTTTATTTGTCTGATCCTGTCTCTCTACATGAAGCTCGTTTACGTCAGCAGTAAAAAAATTTTTGTTAATTATAAAACCATCTTCGAGGCTTTGAACAACAAGACTCCGCTCATTATTACTTTTTGGCATAATCGCTTGATGATGATTCCTTTTGCCACGAAAGAACCAAAAAGACTTTTCCCGGGTTACAACTTTATGACCCTTGCCTCGCGTCACGGAGATGGGCATTTCGTCGGAAGGGTCATGGAAAAACTTGGCCTGATTTCGATTTATGGATCATCACAAGGTGGACGAAAATCTTCGCGAGGAATCGATCTTAAAAGCTTTAGAAAAATTTTCGAAGGCTTGAAAAATGGCTATTCGCTTGGTCTCACGCCAGATGGTCCGCGCGGCCCTAATCAAAAAATTAATGGTGAAATCGTGAATATTGCACGCATCTCGGGCGCTGGAATTTTGGCGATGTCTTATTCATCTTCGCGCTTTAAACAACTGAACACTTGGGATAAGTTCCGAATTCCTCTCCCCTTCGGAACTCTCTGTTTTTATTTCGACGACAAGCCAATTTACGTCTCCAGAAATGCCAGCGTGCAAGAAATGGAAAAAATTAAAATTCTCGCGGAAGAGAGAATGAATTTTGCGCAAGAAGAATCCCAAAGATTAACAAAATAAACATGAGCGATAATTACAAAAAAACACACATCGACAAACATCAAATTCATCCGGAAACACAGATGATGTCTTACGGCTACGACCCTTTCTTGTCTGAAGGCGCGGTGAAGCCACCAGTTTTTTTAACCTCAACTTTTGCTTTCAAAACTGCCGAAGAAGGTGCGGAATTTTTTGACGTTACATCTGGTCGAAAACCCATGCCGGAAGGTTATTCTGGGGGATTAATTTATAGTCGCTTCAATCATCCTAATTTAGAAATTATCGAAAATCGCATCGCTCTTTTAGAAGGCGGAGAAAGCTGCAACATCTTTGCAAGTGGCATGGCCGCTATTTCCACCGCATTTCTAGCCTTGCTTAAGCCTTCCGATGTGATCGTGCATTCTTCGCCACTTTACGGCGGCACCGAAACTCTTATTCGCGGCGCCTTAAAAACATGGGGTGTGCAATCGGTAGAATTTAGAAAAGGCCTTGATCAATCCTCAATTTGGGAAGGCTTAGCGAAAGGTGCCCGGATTGGTCGCGTTGGTATTTTATTTATTGAAACGCCTTGCAATCCAACCAACGCTTTTGTTGATTTTGAGAAAGTAAAAAACGCTCTCGATAAATTTGAAAGTCAGTACGGATACAGGCCAATCAGCATTTGCGACAATACTTTGCTTGGACCAGTTTTCCAAAAACCATTGCAACACGGAATCGATCTATCTTGCTACTCTCTTACTAAATATGTCGGTGGACACAGTGATTTAGTGGCCGGAGCGGTAATTGGCAAAAAAGCGCCAATGGAAAAGATTCGTCGCACTCGTAGTGCTTTTGGATCGCACCTAGATCCGCACTCTTCTTGGATGATTGGTCGCTCACTCGAAACATTATTTTTACGCATGGAGCGCGCCACTAAATCAGCGGAAGAAGTTGCTGATTGGATGAAAGAAACTTTTCCCCAAGTCAAAATTTTTCATCCGAAATTTATCGAAAATAAATCTTATCAAGAGGCTCTCGCAAAGCAATGTACAGGCTTTGGCAGCACTTTCGCCTTTACGCTCAATGGGGGAAGAAAAGAGGCCTTCGCCTTCATCAATACGTTACAAATTTTTAAATCTGCGGTGAGTTTGGGCGGCACGGAATCTCTCGTTTGTCATCCAGCTTCAACTACACATTCTGGAATTGCTCTCGATCTACGTGAAGAACTCGGGATCTCAGAAGGCTTGGTGCGCGTGTCGATCGGCTTAGAAAATCCTGCTGATTTAATTGCCGATCTGAGCACCGCTTTTGAAAAAATTAAATCACTCTAATCTTGCGCCAAGATCACGAATAAATTGATCTTGGTGGCCCTTTTTTTTGCCGAAGATCAATAAATTTGGCAGAATTAAATCGATCTACTTCACCCTCTTCATAATCACCCATTGCTGCAAGATCGACAGCGCATTACTCCACGTCCAATAAATCACCAAACCCGCAGGGAATGCAGCTAGAACGAAGGTTAAAACGTAGGGCATCCACTTCAAAATCATTGTTTGAGTTGGATCTGTCGAGGCCGGACTAAGTTTTTGCTGAAGGATCATCGTGATACCCATCAAAATCGGCCAAACACCTATGGCGAGCGGACCAGAAACTTCGAAAGGCAACAAACCAAACAAATTAAAAACTGAAGTTGGATCTGGCGCAGAGAGGTCGTGAATCCAGCCATAGAAAGGCGCCTGACGCATGTCTAGAGTCACAAACAAAACTTTGTAAAGCGCGAAGAAGACTGGAATTTGAATCAAGACCGGCAAACAACCTGAGGCCGGATTAACTTTTTCTTTTTTGTAGAGCTCCATCATTTCGCGATGAATCGCAAGTTTGTCGCCTTTATTTTTTACGCGCAGCGCTTCGATTTTCGGCTGCAATTTTTTAATTTTTGCAATCGCGGCGTAAGATTTATTGGCCATTGGGAATAGAGCCAGCTTGACTAAAACCGTCATCGCTAAAATCGCTAAACCAAAATTTCCCAAGAATTTACTGAGAAATTCAATGATAAAAAAGAACGGCTTGGTGAGAAAATAAAACCAGCCAAAATCCACAGCGCGATCAAAAAGTTTGAGATCAAAATCTTTCGCATATTGGTCGAGAAGCCTTACCTTCTTTGCCCCTGCAAAAAGATGGTGAGTAAAATTTAATTCATCGCCAGCAGCGATTTGGAATTCTTGACCAATAAATTCTGAATCAAAAAATGTTCGCTGATTTTTTACGTTATGCGAAAAGCTAGCGCCGTAAGCCATTGCCCTGTCTGGTACCATGGCACTTAGCCAATATTTATCAGTGATACCAAGCCAACTTCCATCCTCTCCAGAATCTTGGAATTCAATCTTCTTTTCCTTGAGCATTTTTTTGTAATTCACCTCCTGCAAAACTCCGCCAAAAGCACCAATCATGCCTTCATGTAAAATAAAATTTGGGTCTCTAGCGCTACTCAAAACGCGATTGATGCGACCGTAGCTGGCAATGGTTACTTCTTGTTTGGAGTTATTTTTAACCGACTGCGTAACCGAGAACATGTAATTCTCGTCGAGTGTTAAGTTAATAAAAAATTCAACGCCCTGCCTACTCTTCCACGAAAGTGTAACTGGATTTTCTGGCGTTAATTTCGCCCCGCTGCTCTTCCAAATTGTATCGGGGTTAGGCAGTTCTAAACCAGCGTTTGAGCTGATCCAGCCGAAGTCAGCAAAGTATCTTTCTTTGCTTTCTGCCGGCGCAAAAAGTGCGACCTCTTTTTTATGTTCCGTGGTTTCAAAATATTTGGCGAGAGTCAGATCGTCAAAACGCGCGCCTTTGAGCGACACAGATCCATGTAGAAATTCATTAGAAATTTTAACGCGTAAATTTTTGCTTTCAGCGAGAGATTCATCGCGACTTTTTGTCGCTACAATCGCTTCTTGAATATTTTTACTTGCTAGTGACAGAGCTTTGCTCTCAGCCACCTGAACCTCTTTAATCTTTTTCTGCGCCGCTTCTTTTTGTTCAATACGCGGCTTCTCGTAAAGCCAGGTCCAGCCTAGTAAAATTACGACAGAAAGAGTTACCGCCAAAAG
Source organism: Rhizobium sp. Q54 (assembly GCA_945865745.1). GTDB lineage: Bacteria > Pseudomonadota > Alphaproteobacteria > Rickettsiales > UBA1997 > UBA2645. Next base: position 3,828 of record CAMBFP010000075.1, read on the forward strand.
CGTGTTTTTGTTATTGTTATTTTGCATGTGAAGAGATGTTAGCCGAAGAGCTTATTTTTGAGGTCGAGATGAAAGTCAGAAACCCAGTGACTGCCTTTTTTATCGGCATTGTAGGTTCTTACTTTGGCAGATTTTTTATGAATCAAAATAATGTTTCCTGTTATTGGGTAAGCGCCGGAAATATTAGTTTTGGTGGTATCGTCTTCAAGTAGACAAAAATCAGACTTATTTAACCCATGCTGCTTTAATTCCTGATCAAAATCTTCCATTTCGCTTTCATGAGCGACTCGCAATTTTCTTATTTTTCCATCAATTGACCAGGCAGGAGCGATTCCCTTCTCTTCCAGATCACGAACTATTTCGCGAATCAAAACCTTGTGACCTTCCTTCATGCCCTCTTCGGTTCTTTTTAGAATTTCGTTACTGCCCATAAATTTCCTTCCATAATTTTTCGTTAAGAATTGTGAGTTGGCGCTCACTTTTTGTGGCAATTTCTACGAGGTCGTGACCACTTGCTTCATAAATCGAAGCGGCATCAACAATATCGAGATAAGTTTTTAAATTATCTAAACCACTCTGAAATCTGCGCTCGATTACTTCTGACTCAATATTGTGGCCGCCCTTTCTCACCCTAACTTCGACCCTCATTCTTGCAAGCTCCACACTTTCTAGCTTCAGAAAAATTAGGTTTACCTTGTAGCCAACACTCTGAAATTTCCTGATAAATTTAGCGTAGATCTTCCCCGACAAAGTAGTCTCAAGAGCGAAGCTCGTGCCGCTTTCAAACAAAAATTTTATTCTCTTTAACATCAAGCGACCAGCCTCAATTCCCGACTTCTTCGGATTTTCTGGAGAGAGAATTTTCGCTATTTCATCAGCATTCACAAATTCATTACTGCCTAAAAAATCTGGCAAAAGCGCGATGCGAGCGTGCGACGTTTTTCCCGCACCATTTGGTCCGGCAATAATATGAATCTGCTTAGGCATTCTTTTTGCGGCGATGAGCTTGCGGCGCCTTCAAACACTCTTCGAGAGCTTCGCTAATGTGTGCAATCGGCTTAATTTCTAGACTGTCCAAAACTTCTTTTGGCATGTCTTCAAGATCTTTCTCGTTAGCCTGCGGAATCAAGACTGTCTTGATTTGACCGCGTAGCGCTGCGAGCAATTTTTCTTTCAAGCCACCAATTTCTAAAACTTTTCCCGAGAGTGTAATTTCACCAGTCATCGCAATATCTTTGCGAACTGGTCTTTCACTTAAAACAGAAACTAAAGAAACGCACAAAGCCACGCCAGCTGAGGGGCCATCTTTCGGCGTTGCACCTTCAGGAACGTGAATGTGGAAGTCGAATTTATTGAATTGTTTGGCGTCGATTTTGAACTGTTTAGCGATTGATCTTGCGTAACTAAGTGCCGCCTGCGCTGATTCTTTCATCACTTCACCGAGCCTGCCGGTAACTTGAATTTTACCACTACCTTCAAATTTCAACGCTTCAATATCGAGCAAATCTCCGCCATATTCGGTGTAAGCAAGACCTGTCGTGATGCCAATTAAATCATGCTTGCGTGCGATACCAAAATGTTTCTTTTCAACGCCAGCATATTTGCGCAAATTCTCTTTGGTAATGTGTAAAGCTTTCGCTTCTTTAGTCACAATCACCTTCGCCGTTTTGCGCGCCAAATTCGCGATCTCGCGACTTAAATTACGCACGCCTGCTTCGAAGGTGTAACGACGAATCAAAGTCAAAATCGCCTCATCAGAAATTGAAAATTCATTAGCATTTAATCCGTTATCTTTGCGCTGTCTTGAGAGCAAATGTTGCTTGGCGATGTGCAGCTTCTCATTTTCAGTGTAGCCCGAAAGCTGGATG
>CAMBFP010000076.1 GCA_945865745.1 Rhizobium sp. Q54
AAGGCACTACCCCTTTTGGAAAACATGAAATACCACCCCTTCCTTTATCCTCTAAGGAAACGCAGATGTATCCGGTTCCAGTCACTTCACACACCTCGTAATTCTCGAATCCGATAGAATTTCTTTGTAGATGACATTCAGCGGCGAAAGCTTCTCCAGAAATAAGCAGTAATATTAGGAATAGTTTTTTCATTGAGATGTTAAGCGAGTTTTTTGCGCAGATTAAGCAACATATCTTCGACCATCTTTTTTAAATCATACTCAACCTTCCAGCCCCATTGATCGCGAGATGCAGAGTCGTCAATTGAACGTGGCCAAGAGTCTGCGATTTTTTGACGAAAATCTGGAACGTAATCAATTTTAAAATCAGGAATGTGCTTAGTGATTTCAGCAGCAATTTCAGCGCAAGAAAAGCTGACTCCAGAAAAATTAAAATTGCTGTGATTTTTTAATTTAGAAAAATCTGTTTCAGCCAATTGTATCGTGCCGCGAATTGCGTCTGGCATGTACATCATGGGCAAAGTTGTGTCAGCAGAAAGGAAGCAAGTGTAAGACTTATTTTTGATCGCTTCGTAAAAAATTTCGACCGCGTAATCTGTTGTTCCGCCGCCCGGCAAAGTTTTGTAACTAATTAATCCTGGGTAACGAATTCCGCGCACATCGATTCCGAATTTTGCCACGTAATATTCGCAAAGTAGCTCACCTGCTGCTTTGGTTAGGCCGTACATTGTTTTTGGCAAAATCACCGTTTCTTGCGGAGTATTATCGCGCGGCGTTTCTGGGCCAAATACTGCGATTGAGCTCGGACAAATAATTTGCTTCACACTTAACTCACGCGCTACCTCAAGAACATTGTGCAAGCCAGTCATATTAACATCCCAACACAGGTTGGGATTTTTTTCACCGGCAGCAGAAAGGATGGCAGCCAGGTGATAAATTACTTTAATGTCGTGCTTCTTAACAATTTCAGCGAGACGAGGCTTATCCAAAACATTGAGAGCTTCATAGGGTAAAAATTCTTCTCCCACAGCAGAGTTTTTGATATCTGAAGAGATAATATTTTTTTCACCGTAAGTTTTTTTAAGTGCAAAAACAAGTTCCGAGCCTATTTGACCAAGAGCACCAACGACTAAGATTCTCATGAATTAATTAAGTTTTATTGAATATTTTTTTGAGAGGTATTTTTCGACATCATCTATTTCGTCCTTCATTAAAGCTCGATCGAAGATAATAATTTCAGAAATTTGTCCGTTGAAGTTACGTGCATTAACACCTGATTGCTTATCATTTAGCTTTCCAATTACCCAAAAAAGATCAGTTTTGGCAAAATTATCTCCATTCGTTGCAACTGCACTAATAAAAGATTCATTATTAATCCACAGAGATACATTTTTCGAGGCAAAGTTTCTCGAATAAGACATTATGTAATTTTTTTGAGGTTTAATCGTTTGAGTACTGAAGTTGTCATCTCCACCAGTTTTGCCAACACTAGATCTAAATACAGAGCGGATAGAATTGCCACCACTCTGAATTTCAAGCGCTGTTGCTGAGCCGTCACTGTTTCCATTATTATTATTAGTATCCACATCGCTATAGAGGTTCATTATCTCCATGTCATCAGCTGTCGCATCAGAAGAGATTTTAAATACAATAAAAACCGAATAGCTTGGAGAGTGGCTTACGGAAGCGCTGGAAGTCAAATAATCGTCAGTTAAAAATGATAAGGTAGGAATGCCGTTAATTCCGTTTATTTTGTAAGTTGGTTTATAACTCACCTGACTTTGTATAAAGTCAGTCTTTGATGATTGTTGAGAAGAAATATTACTCCACTTATCAACCAAATCACCATCACCCAAAGAGTCATTGACGCTAGATGCGGAAGTTGCATCAAGCCAAAGAATCAGATCCTTCATCGAATTAACCGGAGAGCTACTAGTTAAAGAACGAGCTGAGCTCAAACGAAACTTTGTAATTAAACCTCGGCTTTCGGTTACTCCAGCAACTAAAATTCCAATAACTAGAATCACAATCGACAATTCTATTAAAGAAAAGGCGGAATTTTTTTTCATAAAAATTGGTTACAATGTTTTATATAAATCAATTGTTAACCGACACATTTTTTCGTTAGAAAAATTTTCTACGATATTTTTGTGCGCCGCATCTCCGATTAAGTCTGTTTCCGCTTCTGACATTTCCAAAACACGATCGATCAATTCCGCAAATTTTTGCGTGTCACCAACATCAACTAAAAATCCGGTTTTATCTTCAATAATCGTATCGAGTGAGCCGCCAATTTTTGTCGCAATAATTATTTTACCTAAAGCCTGCGCTTCAATACTGATACGACCAAAAGCTTCCGGACGAACTGAGGGGCAAACAACAAGATGCGCAATTGAATAAGCGGTTTGCATGTCTTTGCACAAACCAACGATTCTCACCTTTCCCTCTAACTCTTTCTTGACGACTAATTGCTCAATTTTTTTACGAAACGCCTTGTGGCCATGATCTGAACCAACCAAAACGCAGCAGAAGTCATTCTTAACTTTCGTCAATGTTTCGAGTAAAAATTCATGACCTTTCCACGCTGTAAATCGCGCAGGCATTAGAATAATTTTTTTATCTTCCGGCAAATGCCATTTTTTCATCAACTCAACAACAAGGCTGTTTGAAACTGCCTTTGCATTAAAATAATTCAAATCAGCACCGCGCTGAATAACAGTTAATTTCCCCGACAATTCTCCTGGGTAATTTTTTAACAAATAACTCTTGATGAAATTCGAAACAGCAATGACGCGATCCGCTTTCAACATAATCTCGTTGTAAATTCTTTTCGGCGCAAAATTTTCCCATTTCAAAAAATTTAACGAGTAAGTGCCGTGCACTGTTGCCACTAATTTTGTCTTGGTTTTTTTGCAGGCAAAATAAGCGCTCCACATTGGCGCTCTTGATCTCGCATGAATAATGTCAACATTGTGCTCGGCGATAATTTTTTCCAGGCGCCTAATATTTAAAAAAATCGTCAGCGGATTTTTGCTGTGAACTGGCAATGTAACGTGCGTGATTCCCGCTTCACGTAATTGGTAAACCAAAACACCACCCTTTGAAACTACGATTGGTTCAAAACCCTCTTTCTTTAGCGCCTTAGCAACATCGATTGTGCCACGCTCAACTCCGCCATTTTCTAGCGCAGGAAGAAGTTGCATCACGGTAATTTTTTTTTCGCTTTCCGTCATTTGCTTAAACTAAAATTGTCTCTTCTCGCTTAGCGCCAGTAGAGATGATTGCAGCTTTTACATTACACAATTCTTCAATGCGTTCAATGTAAGCGCGTGCTTTTAAAGGAAGTTGGGCAAGTGATTTGGCACCAAATGTACTTTCTTTCCAACCTTCAAATTCTTCGTAAATAGGTTCGATTTTATCCCAAAGGTGGATAGCTTGCGGCAAGTAATTGCAAATCTTTCCATCGATTTTGTAAGCGACGCAAATTTTAATTTTTTCTAATTTGTCGAGCACGTCGAGTTTAGTTAAAGCGATTTCTTTCACTGAAGAAAGTTGAATTGCTTGTTTTACCAAAACCGCATCAAACCAACCACAGCGACGATTGCGACCAGTTACTGTTCCAACTTCTTTTCCTTCGATGCGTAAGAATTCTCCGATTTCGTCGTGAAGTTCAGTTGGAAATGGACCAGACCCAACGCGTGTTGTGTAAGCCTTCAAAACACCAATTGTTTTGTGCAAATCCGCAACTCCAAGACAAGAACCAAGAGCAACTTGTCCGATCATTGTGTTACTGGAAGTAACAAAAGGAAAGGTTCCGTAAGTCACGTCTAACAAGGCCCCTTGCGCGCCTTCAAACATTACTGGACCGCAGATGGAAAGTTTTTCTCCAATCTCAAATACTGGTTTTGCTAAAGCTAAAATTTGCTCACGCACCGGCGCCAATTCGGCAATAATTTCTTCCACTGTTTTTAGTTCGGCTCCGAGGCTTAGCCTTAATAGATTGTGGTACTCAAGTAGATTTTCGACGCGCGTGCGGAAAATATTTTCGTCGGCTAAATCACAAATTCTTAACGCTCTTCTTCCCGCTCTATCTTCGTAGGCTGGGCCAATACCACGGCCTGTGGTTCCAATTTTATTCTCACCTTTTTTTGCTTCTAGCAGCTGGTCTAACTCGCGGTGAACCGAAAGAATTAAGCAGCAATTTTCCGCAATTGCCAATCCATCAGCGCTAACTTTTATTCCCGCTTCTTCGATTTTTTTGATCTCAGAAAAAAGTGCAATTGGGTCAACAACAACGCCGCTTCCAATTACTGAAAATTTCCCACGAATTACGCCAGAAGGCAGTAAGCTGAGTTTGTAAGTTTTGTCGCCAACCTTAATGGTGTGACCAGCATTGTGTCCACCTTGAAAGCGCACCACAGCGCCAAATTTATCTGCTAAAAAATCGACGATTTTACCTTTACCCTCGTCGCCCCATTGTAGGCCAAGGATTGCTACGTTAGTCATGTTTTTTAGGAGTTTTTTTATTTTCTTGGAAATGCTTACCGCAGTAGGGGCAAACAGCTTGTCCGCTCTCATTTATCTTAAGATAAACCAATGGATGTTTGGAAGCGACATCGCCACCATCGCACACAACTTTTGTAGTGTCGTTTTCGTGTGAACTCATCTGAAACTGAAATGTTGAAAGTTGTAGTAAGAACAATGAAAAAGGGCGCGCAACCTATTTTCCCTGACCATGTTTTTCAACAAGCAAATACCATTGATTTTAGCGCTAATTTTTTTGCGCTTAAATTACGCCTCAGCAGCTACAACCGATTGGCACAAAAGTGCCTCGAACGCTGCAGAAACTAGACTGATTTCCTCCTTCTACGAAGATGCTGGAAGTAAGAAATTAATCGCCGCAGTTAGCTTTAAAATTAGCTCTGGTTGGAAAATTTATGGTAAAGATTCGGAAGGAATAGGAATGCCGCCAAGCTTTGATTTTACTGGCTCGAAGAACTATTCAACTCATGAAATTCATTGGCCAAAACCTGAATTACACAAAGAAAAAATTGGTAACGAAACGTTTGAATATTCAACTTACCACAATGAAGTAACCATTCCGATTACGATTGATTTACAAAAAGTTGGTGAAGCCACCGAACTTACTCTGTCACTTGATTACGGCTTGTGCAAAGACATCTGTATTCCAGTTAGCGAAAAATTTTCTCTCACGATTCCAGACGAAATCGACAACGCCTCACTAAAAGAAATCGAAAAATTCTACTCAAAACAATTAACCAACGAAACAAATGTAATAGAAAACGAGCAGCCGAAAGTTAGCAGTTTTCGAATAATCGCTTACATTTTTTTCGCCCTTCTCGGCGGCTTAATTCTCAACGTAATGCCCTGCGTTTTGCCGGTATTGTCGATTAAATTACTTTCCGTAATAGACAGGCCCAATTCAAGATTAGAGAGCATTCGCTTCGCATTTTTCTCTACCACTCTTGGCATTATTTTCTGCTTCTTAATATTTGCCCTACTCGCTTGTGCTATTAAATTTACCGGCAACGAACTTGGCTGGGGATTACAATTTCAAAATCCCAGTTTTCTAATTTTTCTAATCATTGTTGTTACCTTTTTCACTGCCAATTTACTTGGAAAATTTGAAATTAGTTT
>CAMBFP010000077.1 GCA_945865745.1 Rhizobium sp. Q54
GATCTTTCGCACGAATTCCACGTTTTAGCCGACACTGGAGAAAGCGCGATTTACTACGACAAGAAATTCGACGAGCCTAATCTTTCGCTTGCTGACGCCAAAAATCTTTACGCGATGGCTGATGAAATGCATGTTGTGGAAAAATGCCCAATCCCGGCAGATCAACTAAACACAAGGCGCGGCATTGAGGTTGGTCACATTTTTAACTCTGGATTGAAATACAGCAAAGCAATGGAAGCCACGGTAATGGGCCCTGCCGGCGAAAAAATTTATCCAAATTGTGGTTGCTACGGAATCGGCGCATCGCGCGTTGTTGCGGCGGCAATTGAAGCGAACCACGACGAAAATGGAATTATTTGGCCGAAAGAAATCGCGCCATTCAAATTCGTTTTAATCAACGTAAGACCAGGAGACGAGATGTGTGACAAGATGTGCGAAGAAATTTACGCCACTCTTCCTGATGTTCTTTACGACGACACTAAATCAAGCTTGGGCCAAAAATTTTCAATCGCTGATTTAATCGGAATTCCAACTCAAATAATCGTCGGACCAAAATCTGCGGCAGAAGGAAAAGTAGAAATCAAAGACAGAAAAACTGGCGAGAAAGTTTTAAAAAATCTTCGCGACGCAGATTTTTCACTCTAGAAATAATTTTTGATTGCGAACCGAAGGTGAAATGAAAAGTGCGGGTAAAAGTTTTTACTTCCTCAACTTTACAAAAAGCACCGTCCCCGAAAGGAAAAAAGTAATCGAATTCGCAATCACGATTACGCGATTTCCAATCAGCATTCCGTAGATCAACCAAAGCGCGACGCCGAGAACAAACATCGAATACATCAGCAAAGAAATTCCCGAGGTGTCACGAGTTTTTAGGGTTTTAATTACTTGTGGCAAAAAACTTAGCGTCGTTAGAAAGGCGGCGGTATAGCCGATAAGTTCAGTCATTTTGATTTTTGATTTTGATGGATCACAATTCTTGGATTCGCCCCTTAAAAGAGGATGGAACTTAAAACAATTACTCAAAAGCTTTATTCCTGCGCAAGCGAAAATCCAAAAATCGTAATCACTAAAACCCGAGATAAATCAAAAACCAAAATTTATGAAAAATCACAAACCGGTTTTGCTGTGCATTTTAGATGGCTGGGGCATTGGCGAAGAGAATGATTCTAACAATGCAATCGCTCGCGCAAAAACGCCGAATTACAAAAGATTTTTAGCGACTTACCCGAACTCACAACTTGAAACTTCTGGTCTTGCCGTTGGCTTACCCTCGGGCCAAATGGGAAATTCAGAAGTCGGCCACATGACGATTGGCGCGGGTCGCGTGATCTTTCAAGATTTGCCACGAATTAATAATGCGATTGCCGACGGCTCGCTGGCGCAAAATCCGCAGTTACAAAAAATAATCGCCAAGAAGAAAACTTGTCACTTGATGGGCTTACTTTCTGATGGCGGAGTGCATTCACACATTAATCAGATTATTTTTCTCGCCGAATTCTTAGCAAAAAATGGCGTGAAAGTTTTGCTTCACGCATTTCTAGATGGCCGCGATGTTTCGCAAAAAAGTGCGATTGGATATTTAGAACAATGTAAAAATATTGAAATCGCAACAGTCTCTGGACGCTACTACGCGATGGATCGCGACAATAAACACGATCGAATTGAACTTGCGACTAAGGCAATAATTTCTGCTGAGGGTGAAAAATTCTCCGATGCAATTTCCGCAGTAAAAAATTCTTACGAAAAAAATATTACTGACGAGTTCATCAAACCTTGCGTGATTGGCTCCTACTCTGGAATCGAAGAAGGAGACGCCCTGCTCTTCTGTAATTTTCGTGCTGATCGCGCTCGCCAAATTTCTGAAAAACTTTTTGAGAAAGTAAAATTTTCTCACGCATTTTCACTCACTGAATATTCCGAAAAGTTAAATAACTTTTACGAAATTTTATTTCCCTCAGCTGAAATTAAAAATTCTCTTCCCGAAGTTTTATCTGCTCGCGGCCTTAGGCAATTAAGGATTGCTGAGACTGAAAAATATGCGCACGTAACTTTTTTCTTTTCCTGCGGACAAGAAAATGAATTCCCTGGCGAAGAAAGAATTTTAATAAAATCACCAGCAGTTGCGACTTACGATTTGCAGCCAGAGATGTCTTCGAGTGAGGTTGGCGAAAAATTACGCGCAGCAATCGAGTCAGAAAAATTTGATTTTATTGTCGTCAACTACGCCAATCCAGACATGGTCGGACACAGTGGATTGCTTGATCCTTCAATCAAAGCCGTTGAAGCAATTGATGCCCAACTTGCACAACTTGAAAAAATTATTTTGAAAAAAGATGGCTTGATGCTGATCTCGGCAGACCATGGAAATATTGAATGCATGCTTGATGCACAACATCAACCCCACACTTCGCACACAACAAATCCTGTGCCACTTATTCTAGTTGGAAATAATGTTAGTGGCTTAAAACTGAGCAATGGCGGCCTCTGCGACATCGCGCCGACTATTCTGCATCTGATGAAAATTGCTCAACCACAAGAGATGAATGGGAAGAATTTGTTACCTTAGATTCCTTCCAAAATAATTATTAGATCAGGGCTAACCTGATACAAAATAATAAAAAATTTATTAAATTTATTGTTTACCCAATCGCATTAATAGAACTATCTTGAGAATGCTTCAGCTAGTGGCAATCAGAGTATAAAAAGTTTTTCTGTGACCCAAAATTACAATTCATAAATCATGAAAATTTATAAAATATTCTTCAGCCTATTTTTGTTTTTCTACTTAAGCCAAGAAAGCTTCGCCAATGTTAGCGCAAAGAATTCTTATCAATTTTCTTTTAACGGAATTGATGGAAAAAAAATCGATTTGTCAGATTATCGCGGCAAGTTAATTTTGGTTGTAAACACCGCTTCAAAATGTGGATTTACGCCTCAATATAAAGGCTTGCAGAGCCTTTATGAGAAATATGGAAGTCGTGGCTTAATATTAATTGGCGTGCCCTCAAATGATTTCGGCAATCAAGAATTTGGTGAGTTGCAGCAGGTAAAAGATTTTACTCAAAAAGAATTTCACATCACTTTTCCACTAACTCAAGTTAGTAAAGTTAATGGTAAAAATGCTCATCCATTTTATCTTTGGGCCAATAATGAAGCAGGTTTTTTTGCTTCGCCAAAATGGAATTTTCATAAATATCTGATTGATAAAAATGGCAACTTTATCACTTGGTTTTCTTCCGCTACTGATCCGCAATCTAAAGAGGTTATTGAGGCGATTGAGAAGAATTTATAGATCAGCTTGAATTCTTCTGCCTGGATGCGTCTGCAATATTTTTGAAATAATTAACCCCTTCTTTCGTTCACACTTACTAAAATTAAATTCAACTAAGTTGAGTTTGATTGCCGAACTTGAGGGTATTTTAAAAAGAGATAATAGCCGATGAAAAACAAGGTTAAAAAAGAAAATTTACCACAGAAAATTTGTATAAAATGTGATCGGCCATTCACCTGGCGAAAGAAGTGGCAGAAGGTTTGGGATCAGGTGAAATATTGTTCTGACAAATGTCGTAAGAATAAAAATAAAAACCAAAATGAATAAAAATCTTAATCATTTTCTAGCTTATTTAGGCTGCCTTCCCTTCGTCATCGCAGCAATTTTTTTTAGCGCAAAATTGCAATTTATGTCTGCCAGTTTTTTTGAAAATATTATTAAATCTTACGGTCTAGCAATTGTCTCTTTTATGTCCGGGGTTAACTGGGGGCAATATTTAACTTTTAAAAAAAAGCCGAAGTTAAACTTATTTTTAATCAGCAATATTATTACTTTGCTGTGCTGGTTTTCATTTTTTTTAATTAGCAGTTCTGGGTTTTTGCTAAATTTAATTTTTAGCTTTTTGTCTTTGCTTGCAGTCGATTATCACCTTAGGAAATTAGACTTAATTGAGGTGAAATATTTTCAAACCCGTATCGGCGTTACCATGATTGCCTGTATATCTCTGGCGCTGATCAAAATAAGCTTTTAAGCGATTCATTTCTCGCTCACAAATTTTAGCTAAAGAACACAAATCCAAACTGTTTACATGATTGAAAATCTGCATTTTATTTTTGGCGATCAGTTGTCGCATTCGCTGCTTAATTTACGGCATGCTGATAAAGAAAATGACGTGATTTTAATGTGCGAAGTTAGCGAAGAAGCCACTTACGCACCGCATCACAAGAAAAAAATCGCCTTTATTTTCGCAGCAATGCGTCATTTTGGACAAGAATTATGCAATCGAGGGTTCAAAGTTGATTACGTAAAACTTGATGACGCGAAAAATTCTGGCTCGTTTGATGAAGAGCTAAAAAGAGCAATTGAAAAATATAAGCCGCGAAAAATTTATCTAACTGAGCCTTCAGAATATCGGGTTTGGCAAAAAGTTCTGCACTGGCAAAAAATTTATAAAATCACTTTTGAAATTTTTCCTGACACGCGTTTTTTATGTAGCCAAGCTGAGTTTAGAAATTGGGCAAAAGGCAAAAAACAATTACGCTTAGAATTCTTTTATCGAGAGATGCGCAAGAAACATAAAATCTTGCTTGATGCTACAAATAAGCCAATTGGCGGCAAGTGGAATTACGATATTGAAAATCGCAAAGCGCTAAAAACTGGCATGAAATCGCCAACAAGAATCAGTCATAAAAAAGACGCGATTACTTCAGAAGTTTTGGATTTAGTTGCAGAAAAATTTCAGAAAAATTTCGGCGATTTATTGCCTTTTCATTTTGCCGTAACTCGCAATCAAGCTCTGCTTGAGGCTAAGCATTTTATTGATGAGTTACTGATTAATTTTGGCGATTACCAAGACGCGATGCTGTCAAATGAGCCCTATCTTTATCACTCGCTACTTTCTTGTTACATTAATGTTGGATTATTGGAGCCACTAGAAATTTGTAAAATGGCTGAAAGCGCTTATCACGAAGGTAAAGCGCCGCTAAATTCTGTTGAGGGATTTATCCGTCAAATTTTGGGCTGGCGCGAATATGTGCGAGGCATTTACTGGTTGAAAATGCCTCAATATTTAGAAAGCAACTTCCTTAACGCTAAAAAAGATTTACCAGAATTTTATTGGAATGGCGAAACCCAAATGTTTTGTTTAAGCGAAGTAGTCAAACAAACCAAGCAGCATGCTTACTCGCACCACATTCAACGCTTGATGATTACTGGAAATTTTGCCTTGATTGCCGGCCTCTCTCCTAAGCAAGTTCATGAATGGTATCTAGGAGTTTACGCTGATGCTTTTGAGTGGGTTGAACTTCCCAACACCTTTGGAATGGCGCTTCATGCTGATGCCGGATTGATGGCAAGTAAGCCTTACGCGGCAAGTGGAAAATATATTTCGCGCATGTCGAATTTTTGTAAATCTTGCCGCTTTGACCCAGAAATTACGGTTGGTGAAAAAGCCTGCCCTTTCAACGCCCTTTATTGGAATTTTTTACAAGAAAATGAAGCGCAACTAAAAAATAATCAGCGCCTAACCTTTGCTTATGCCAATTTGCGCAAAATGGAAAAGCCAAAACTTCAAGAAATTTTAGCGCAAGCACAAAAAAATTTAGAAAAACTCAC
>CAMBFP010000078.1 GCA_945865745.1 Rhizobium sp. Q54
TAACCATCTTTTGGATTGAGGCGATTATCTCTTTTATCGTAAACAAGAGTTTGTCCAACTCCTGAACTGGTGTAACTTCCCTCCAACATTTTCAGACTTAGTGACGCACCGCTGTAAATATTACTAACCGTCTGCTCGGAATAAGAATAACGTAACTGGTGATTTAAAAATTCGGTAACCATGTAATCGCCACGAAAGGTTATGCCTGTTGAGGTTTGATCGTAGATCAATGAGTTTCTTTTATTTAGCTCATATTTAAAAATATCGAAACCAACATCGATAGGCAAATTCATAAAATATGGCTTGGTGTAATTCACTTCAGAACTCATACGCGCAAAAGATTTTTGCACGTTGAAGCCGAGCTCTTGTCCGGTGCCAAATAAATTTCTTTCCTTGATTCCAATGTTAGCGCTAACCTTATCAACCGTTGAGTAGCCTACGCCAAGAGTAAGTTCTCCAGTCTTTTTTTCCTTCACTTCAATTTCCAAATCAATCTTATCTGTCTCGCCAATTCTTTTGGTTTTGAATTCAACTTTTTCAAAGAATCCAAGATTTTCGAGGCGCTGTTTTGAGCGATTAATTCTTGTTACATTGTAAGCATCGCCCTCGCGAAAACGCAGTTCACGACGAATGACAGAATCCATCGTGCGCGTGTTGCCGAGAATACGAATTTGCTCTATGTAAATGCGCGGCGTTTGCTGCAAAACGAAATCAACATCCATTATTTTTCCTTCGCGATTGCGCTTCAAAATTGGCTCAACGTGAGCGAAGGCATAAGATTTTTCTGACATCACTTCCACCATTTTATCGACGGTTTTTTCGATTAAATCTGCGTCGTAGATCTTTCCCGTTTTAACGAGGATTTCCTTATTCAAAATTGAAGCATCAAACTTATCGATATTGTTGATAATATTGGTCTCGCCGACGCGATATTGAATTCCTTCTTCTAGTAAAAATGTGACAAAAAATTCATCTTTTTGTGGCGTGATTTGCGCGGTTGAAGAAATCATTGAAAAATCGGCGTAACCATTTGAGCCATAAAAACGACGCAATTTTTCGCGATCAAATTCAATTCGATCAGAATCGTAAGAGTCGCTCGATGAGAGAAATTTCCACCATTTCGATTCTTTAGTCGAAACTTCATCCATCAGTTCACGATCAGAGAATTCCTTGTTTCCGACGAAATAAATTTTACCAATTTTTGCTTTCGGCCCTTCGAAAATTTCAAAAATTAACTCAACGCGATTCTGATCTTTCTGAATAATTTTTGGATCGATCTTGGCTAGGAAGCGCCCACTCTTGAGGTAGATTTCATTGATACGTTTTAAGTCATTTTGTAACTTGGCCTTAGTAAATACTGTGCGTTTTTTTGAAGTAATTTCGCTTTGCAGCGCCTCATCCTCGATTTTTTTATTACCAACAAATTTCACATCAGAAATTAGCGGATTTTCACGCACCTCGACAACGACCTGACCATTCTGACGATAAATTTTCGACTCGAGAAAGAGATCAGATTCATAAAGTTTTTTTACCGATTCCTGCAATGCTTTCGCTGAATTTTTTTTCAACCCAGAAACATCAAGAAGAGAAATAATTGTCTCCTCATCAACCCTTTCATTTCCTTGGATTGCCAAGATTTTATCCGCAGCAAAAACATCAAACGCTAAAAAAAACGCGACAAGAAACGGCAATGTTTTTGTAGGGCTTTTTAGCATTATTTTGGATTGAGGATTTGAAGAAATTTTAAGCTATTTTTGGGTTCTTGGAATGCAACTCGCGATCTGTCTATTATTCGTATTTCGCTGCTTTCGCGAGGACTGATACGATTACTTAGCAACTTACTTATAAAGCTCATCAACGCAAAAGTGGGGATCCAGAAAAAACTTCAACACCCACGACTTGACTTTTGGAAGAAAATCCCAACCCTGCCCCAACATTTTTTACGTGATGCAACCGTCTCTGAGCAAATTAATTTAACGGTTCATGTTACGACTCACTTACCTTGCGCTTCTAGCCACATTTTTTGTCAGCGACTCCTTCTCTTTTGAATTATTCAAATCAGGAGAAAGAAAACATATTCAAGTTGTCGGCTCCTCAACTGTTTACCCATTCACCGCAGTAATCGCTGAAACTTTTGGTCGCGACACCGAATTCAGAACTCCAATTATTGAATCAACCGGCACCGGCGGTGGCTTCAAATTATTTTGTTCGGGAATTGGTTATGATTATCCTGATTTTTCCAACGCCTCGCGTCACATCCAAAAAAGTGAAATTACTAAATGTGCCGAAAATGGCGTGAAGCAAATCGTCGAAATTAAAATAGGTTACGATGGAATTGTCCTTGCGAATCTCAGCAGCGGCAAAAAATTTAGCCTAACTAAAGAACAAATTTTTCTCGCCCTAAGAGAAGGTAGTACTTATCAAAAATGGAGCGAAATTGATCCATCACTTCCAAACACCAAAATCGTAATTTACGGCCCACCTACAACCTCAGGCACTCGCGATGCTTTCGTTGAATTAGTGATGGAAGAGCCTTGTCAAAAATTAACCAAACTTTCCAAGAAGAAATGTGGCGTAATGCGCAGTGACGGACACTTCATTGAAGCTGGCGAAAACGACAATCTCATCGTTCAAAAATTAACTCACGATGCTGATGCTTTGGGAATTTTTGGCTTCTCTTTCCTCGAAGAAAATCATGAAATAATTAAAGCTGCGCACATTAACGATGTGACACCAAGCTTTGAATCTATTGTCTCGGGAACTTATCCAGTTTCTCGACCTCTTTTCATCTATTTCAAAAAAGAACATCTTAATTTAGTTCCTGGCATGAAGGAATTTACTCAAGAAATCATTAGTAAAAATACCATCGGTAAAGATGGCTATCTTTTGCAAAAAGGTCTTATTCCGTTAACTGATTTGGAAATCAAAAAGGTGCGGGATGAGGTGACTAAAGCCTTGAAATAGACCTAGTCACGTGTCTCGAGGTCTCGCTTAACTAGGTTTTTTAAATCTAATTTTGCGATGAGCTTCTTGTCTTATTAACTACTAAACATCTGAGATACATCATGGTATTCATTCCACTGATCGTTTTCCTTACGTTGTCAGTAGTTTCTACTTTGACTTAAACGTTCGAAGAACAGACAAGAGGTTTATCCAAGCGATAACTTCTTGCACAGCCTAATCAGAAATTAGGTGCCCGTCGTAAAAAAAATTTACGGCGGGTTTTTTGCTTTCTTAAAGATACTAATCTAAGTCTTTTTCAAAAATTCTCTAAGCCCTCATTTACAAAAATTCCATGGAAGAACAATTCATTAAAGTCGTTGGCGCCAAAGAGCATAATCTTAAAAATGTCAGCATCGAAATTCCTAAAAACCAACTCGTTGTGGTTACTGGCCTTTCTGGCTCAGGAAAATCCTCTTTAGTTTTCGACACGGTTTACGCCGAAGGTCAACGTCGTTTTATTGAAAGTCTTTCTGCTTACGCGCGTCAATTTCTCGACATGCAAGACAAGCCCGATGTTGAATCAATCACCGGCCTTTCTCCTTCGATTGCTATTGATCAAAAAACTACTTCACGCAATCCACGCTCTACAGTTGGAACCGTTACCGAAATTTACGATCACTTCCGTCTTTTATTTGCAAGAATAGGAACTCCATTTTCACCAGAAACAGGCAAGCCAATCGAGAGCCAGTCTGCTTCGATCATGGTCGATAAAATTTTGGATTTGCCAAAAAAAACTCGCATTTACATCCTTGCGCCAATCGTTCGTGGCCAAAAAGGTGAGTTCAGAAAAGAAATGATGGGCGCACGTAAACAAGGTTTTCAGCGCATTAAAGTTGATGGAAATGTTCACGATCTAAATGAAATTCTTCCCCAGCTCGACAAGAATAAAAAACACGATATCGACATTATTGTTGATCGCGTTGTAATGTCTGAAGATCTAGGCAACAGGCTTGCTGACTCGGTTGAGACCGCATTAAAAGCTTCCGATGGTTTACTCTACGTTGAAATCGTTAGCCTTCCAGAAGGCGCAAAAACCAAGCACAAAGTTGGCGATTACATCATCTTTAGCGAAA
Source organism: Rhizobium sp. Q54 (assembly GCA_945865745.1). Classification (GTDB taxonomy): domain Bacteria; phylum Pseudomonadota; class Alphaproteobacteria; order Rickettsiales; family UBA1997; genus UBA2645. The sequence goes on from CAMBFP010000078.1 coordinate 4,077, forward strand.
AATTTTCTTGCCCAGTTTCTGGCTTTACGATTCCTGAAATAGAGCCTCGTCTCTTTTCTTTTAACTCTCCATTCGGCGCTTGTAAACATTGTAACGGGCTTGGAACTGAGATGTATTTTAGCTCAGATCTCGTTGTTGAAGATGAAAACCTAACCCTTCGTCAAGGTGCAATTAATGTTTGGCAAGGTGTGCAAGAGCGCTTCTACCAACAGGTTCTGGCGGCAATGTCGCTGCATTACAATTTCAGTCTCGACGTTCCTTTCAAAACTCTTCCCGCCGAAATTAAAGAAAAAATTTTCTACGGAACCGGTGAAGATGAAGTCGAAATTAAAATCGAAGATGGCCTCAAAGCGATAAAAGTTAAAAAATCTTTTGAAGGCGTGGTTAACAGCTTGAAAAAAAGATATCTGGAAAGTGAAAGCGAGTCGCTTCAAGAAGAATTAACTAAATTCCAAGCATCCCGCACTTGCGATAAATGTCACGGCTACAGGCTTAACGAACAATCTCTTGCCGTTAAAATTGACGGAATTCACGTTGGTGAATTGAGCAGACTTTCGATCGAACGCGCTGTCGATTGGTTTGAAAATTTACCAAAAAAACTTACTTCGACTCAAAACCAAATCGCTGAAAGATTACTCAAAGAAATCACGCGTCGCCTAGGTTTCTTGCGCAATGTTGGTCTCGAATATTTGACGGTAAATCGTGAAGCCGGAACTTTATCTGGTGGTGAAGCACAAAGAATTCGTCTCGCTTCACAAATCGGATCAGGACTTTCTGGCGTGATTTACGTACTAGACGAGCCCTCTATTGGTCTGCATCAATCTGATAATGACAAACTGATCGCAACACTAAAAAATCTTCGCGACTTAGGAAACTCGGTAATCGTTGTTGAGCATGACGAAGAAATGATGCGCGAAGCAGAATACTTAATCGACGTTGGTCCTGGCGCAGGAATTCACGGTGGTGAAATTATTTCTGCCGGCTTGCCTGATTTCGTAATCAACGATCCAAACAGTATTACCGGTCAATATTTGAGCGGTAAAAAGAAGATCGAAATTCCAACTAAACGTCGTAAAATTGATCCGAAAAGAATGATCAACTTGAGAGGCGCTACGCTAAACAACCTCAAGGATATTACTCTGAATCTTCCACTAAGAATTTTCACCGCAATTTCGGGAATTTCTGGCGGCGGAAAATCGAGCTTAATCATTAAAACTCTCTACCCCGCGCTAGATAAAATCTTGAACAAAGCAAAGGTTGTTCCTGGTCCTTACACTGGAATTTCTGGTCACCATTTCATCGACAAAATCATTGAGATCGACCAATCTCCGATCGGCCGCACGCCTCGTTCTAATCCTTGTACTTATGTTGGCGCCTTCACCTTTATTCGTGAATTTTACACCGACTTACCAGAGTCAAAAGCTCGTGGTTACAAGGTTGGAAGATTTTCATTTAACGTCAAAGGCGGCCGCTGCGAAACCTGCCAAGGCGACGGGCTAATCAAGATCGAAATGCATTT
>CAMBFP010000079.1 GCA_945865745.1 Rhizobium sp. Q54
AGGCGGACTTTTTGATCTAATGAAGAGCGGAGAAATTTCCGGAAAAATCGCCAAAGATGTTTTAGACATCATGGTCGAAACTGGAGAAGATGCAGCGAAGATCGTTCAATCCAAAGGCCTGAAGCAAGTTTCTGATTCCGGCGCAATCGAAAAAATTGTCACCGAGGTGATTGCTGCAAATGCCGATCAATTTGCAAAATACGCTGCCGGCGATGAAAAACTTCACGGCTTTTTTGTTGGTCAGAGTTTGAAAGCGAGCAAGGGACAAGCAAATCCTGGAATGGTGAATGAGATTCTGAGAAAGTTTAAAGATTCGAAGAAGGTTTAAGAGATTCAGAGATAGCCCATTCTACTCCGCATCATTTCTTCACTCTCGCCAGCGATATTAAAAACCTTATTTAAGCCCGCGCTCCTTGCGAGCCTTTAACAGCGATTCCCGGTAAACAAAATTTTCGATCAATGGCAGTGGAAAATTTTCAAAAGATTTTGCGCCACGCAAAACGTAAATTTTAACAACCCTATTATCTTGCTGCTGCGTTTCGTCTTTAGTTAAAAGATCAGGAAAATCTTCACCAACCGAACGTAGCTCAATCATATTTTCTGCCACACCATTCTTGGTTAAATAATTTTTTACCATTTCGGCGCGCTTGTGCGATATCTGCTGGTTGTAGATTTCATTGCCCACTCGATCAGCATTTCCAACAAGTAAAATTCGATAATCACCGTAAAGACCCGAGAGATATTTGAGCAATATGAGTAGGTCTTTATTGGCCTTGTTGTTGAATTTAGAATTATTGAAATCAAAGAAAATTTCGAACTGCTCAAATTTTGGCTCAATAATTTCAACCTTAAGCTGCCTATCCTTTACGCGCTCATCTGAATATTGTTCAACTTCATCAAGCAACTTACTAAAACGGACGCGACATTGCGCCAACTCATCAGAGCGGAAAATAACTTTCGACTCACGACTAATCCAGCAATCGTAAAGATAAGTTAGGTGCGCGAGTTGAATTGGAAGCTGAAACTTCAATTGCTGATCGATCAAAACCTGTTCGAGTCTTTTTTGCATCATCACCATCTCTTCCATCTGCGCACTATCAGCCTTCCATTTGATTGGGTTCTCAGGAATTGCCTCGTCGCCAGAGGTAATATTTAAACCTTTTTTAGAAAAATATTCGGCGGTTTTTTTATCATCGACAGCGACTAATTTTCGGGAGAATTCTAAATATTCTAAAGCGAGATAAGACTCATATTTGCCGCGACTTCTCAATATAGATTCTTGTCCAGAAAGAACATCTATCGACGGGGTAGCACAAGAAAACAGAGAAAATAGAGTTACGAGAAAAATTGTGAATCGCATGTTGTCGGGGTAGATTTTTCTAAAAATTAGAATGAGGTTACGAACGACACAACTTCCAATCAAAATAAATGTTACGAACTCCCGATTTTTGGACAAAGAGAAACTTATTTTCTCTCGCACTATTACCCCTGAGCTACATCTATTTTTTAGGATTTTTTTTGGTAAAGTTTTTGGCCAAGCCAGAGAAAATTTCTAAGTCAATAATTTGCGTTGGAAATCTTATCGCAGGAGGAGCTGGCAAGACTCCAACCGTTATTGCCCTTGGGAAAATTCTGAAAGAAATGGGCGTTGATTTCGCCTTCTTAAGCCGTGGCTACATGAATGATGGTTCAAAATTTTTGATGTTGCGCAATCAAGACAATAATAAAGCAGAACAGGTTGGAGATGAACCGCTTTTACTCATCGAAATTGCACCAACTTTCATTGCTAAAGATCGTCTTTTTGGTGCCAAACAAATCGAGGCGATGAAAAAATTTGAAACGATTGTGCTGGATGATGGAATGCAATGTAACTCGCTAGTGCGTGATTTTACGATTCTGGTTGTTGATGGAAAAATAGGTTTTGGAAATAATTTTATGATTCCGGCCGGCCCAATGCGTGAACCACTTACAATCGGATTAAAAAAAGCTGATTTAGTAGTGGTGATTGGTGAAGCTAATGAAAATCTGCTACAAAAATTATCCACTAAAAAAATTATCAGAGCCAAAGTTTTGCCAAAAAATTTAGCAGATTTTACTAATAAAAGATTGGTCGCTTTTTGCGGCCTAGCCTATCCACAGAAGTTCTTCGACCTCCTTAAAAATCAAGACTTAGACGTAATCGAAAAGCGTAGTTTTGCTGACCATTTTCACTACAAAATTTCTGACTTAAAAAATCTCTCTCAACTAGCTAAAGAAAAAAATGCCACTTTGATTACAACTCGAAAAGATTGGGTAAAATTTCCTCAAACCTTTCAGAAGAAAATTTCTTACCTCGATGTGGAATTAATATTTGAAGACAGCGATCTACTCAAAAGTGAATTAACAAAAATGCTTAAAAATGCTTAAAAAAATTCGCTACATAATCGAAGCAATTATGGTTAAATTCGGTATTTGGTTTTTCGGCATGCTAAACATGCAAACCTCTTCGGATCTAGCGGCGTCGATTGCTAAATTCATCGGCAAAAAGATTTCTGTGCATAAACTTGCTTACCGAAATATCAGTAACGCGATGCCAGAATTAAGTGAGAAAGAGAAGGAAGAAATTCTCGACGACATGTGGGACAATCTCGGTCGCATCGTCGGAGAATTTCCGCATGTAGCTGGAATTGCGACGAACAAAACAGTCAACGAATCTATTGAAATTTCAGAAGAAACTTTCGGCAACATCCAAGAATTTAAAAGGCTTAACGGCGGAATAATTGTGTCCGGCCATTTTGGAAATTGGGAAGTTGGTCAGAAATTCTTTCTGCAACAGGGCTTAAAGGCAGGAACTGTATATCGCCCGCTCAATAATCATTACGTTGAAAAAATGATCGCGAGCGTGCGCAAAGTTGAAATGATCGAGAAAAATTCCGGCGGTAATCGGCGAATTATTGAGATAATTAAAGGTGGAGGAGCGGTTGTTATTCTTGCCGATCAGAAGGTTAGCGAAGGCGAACCAATTAAATTTTTTCACGATGATGCCATCACCACAACTTCAATCGCGCGCATTGCTCTGCGTTACAATGTGCCAATTATTCCGGCGCGAATTATTCGCATTGGCAAAGGAATAAAATTCCGCGCTGAGTTAGAAAAACCACTTGCAATTCCACAGACTGAAGATGTTAATTTGGCTATTCTAACCCTCAGCAGGTCAATAAACCAAAGACTTGAGGAATGGATAAAAGAATTCCCTTCTCAATGGTTTTGGGTTCACAATCGCTGGAAAAAATAACGAAAAAAATAATCTACTTAAACATGAAATTACTTCGTCAACTCACTTTCGTAGCAGTGCTTTCTTCCGCCTCTTCTTGCGCAATGATGTTCAACGACAATCAATCAGAGGTGTCGATCAACTCAAATCCAACAGGTGCAAATATTTTTATCGAAGGAAAAAATTACGGACAAACTCCGGCGAAAATTAAGCTCGAAGCAAAAAATCAAACTGCCGTTCTGACCAAAGAAGGTTTTGGCTCGGCGCAATTGCAGCTCGAAACTTGGGCTGCGATTAAAAATGGAAAATGCCTTGCTGACGCACTTGGCACAATCTTTGTGGTTCCAGGTTATTCATTTATGTATTCTGGAAAATGTAGTGAGTTCAAAGAAAAAGAATATTTTGTGAACATTCAAAAAACTTTTAATGCTCGACCTGAACCAATGGTTGGCGCTGGCAATAGTCCAAAAAACATGATCGATTATTACTACAATAAGAGCGTTCCGCAAAATGTTGGAGCGCAGTAAAATTGAAATTCTTTGGCAGGATCCATTAGATCTCGCTCAAAAAATCTCCGACAATTATCGCGACGAAAGTTGGGTTTTTCTTTATTCCGGCCTGAATGAAAAATCGAATGAAAAAAATTCTTATTTAGCAATTTTTCCGCGCAAAAAAATTATCTGCGAAGATTTTTTTGCCGCTGAAAAAATTCTAAAAAGCAGCGAAGAAAGATGGTTTGGATACTTCTCCTATGAGGTCGCACATGATTTTGAAAAATTCCCAAAAACTAAAAAATCCTTAATCGATTTACCAAAAATTTGGTTAGTTAATTTTGATTTGGTTTTTGAGTTTGATCACAAAAAAAAGAAGCTGATGGCGATTTTTTCAGATAAAAAACTTCTGGAAAAAGTGACAAGATGGACCTTTCAACAAGATAAGGTTGACAGAATTTCATCTTCTGAGTTTCTCTCTAATTTCACCGACTCCTCTTACCTAAAAACCATTTTCAAAATTAAAGAAATGATTGCCCGTGGCGATCTTTACCAAACCAATTTAACGCGAAAATTTTTTGGTGAATTTAAACAAAAACAAAATCAACAATCGGCTTTCAAAACCTTCATCGACCTTACAAAGGTAAGCCCCGCCAATTATTCGTCATTTTTAAAACTTGGTGAAAACTTTGTTATTTCTTCAAGCCCAGAATTATTTTTCCAAATCAAAAATCGTAAAATTATTTCACGACCGATTAAAGGCACCGCTCCTCGCGGCTCTGACCCAAAATCAGATCGTCGAAATAAATTAGATTTAAAAAAATCTCCGAAGGAGCGCGCAGAAAATTTAATGATTGTCGATTTAGTGAGAAATGATTTAGCCAGAATTTGCAAAGCTGGAACCGTTATAGTCAAAAAACTTTTTAGCATCGCTACCTACAAAACTATTCATCACATGTCGTCAGAAATTCACGGTGAATTAAGTGAAAATTGTTCAAGCATTGATGCCTTACAAGCCTGCTTTCCTCCAGGCTCAATGACCGGTGCACCAAAAATCAAAGCGATGGAAATCGCAGCAAAAGAAGAAAAAATTAATCGCGGAATTTACAGCGGCGCAATCGGCTTCATCGATCAAAAATCAGCCAATTTTTCGGTGGTGATTCGTACCTTAATTTTTCAGGGAAAGAAATTCGAATTCCAAACTGGCGGGGCGATTACTTTTGACTCAGATCCGCAGAAGGAATTGGAGGAAATTTTTAGTAAGGCGGCGCCACTTATGAAAGTTATCGGCTCGTAATCTACCTCCTTTAGCAATTGCGAGAAACTTAGAGGGACTAGAAGTCTAGATCTTCTCTGTTCTAAAGAATTTTTGCGCTTTACTAGCAATGACGAACCAGTGCTCGGCTCTACTTGTTCAACCCCTGCACTTCCATCATCACATCTCTGCCAATCGGCGCAGCAGCAGCCGACCCACCGCCACCATGTTCAACTACAACTGAAATCGCATATTTAGGATTATGGGCCGGAGCAAAGCCGACAAAGATTGCGTGATTGGCGTGAGCCTTCGCTTCAGCACCACTCATCTCGTCTTCGCGTTTAGAAATGCTTTGAGAAGTTCCTGTCTTTCCAGCCATCTCAAAACCTTTTACATCAATTCTCTTGCCATAGGCGGTGCCTCCTGGCTCATTCATTACGCGATACATTCCATCGTGAATCAGCTTCATGTGGCCGCTACTAACCATTGGGTTGCTACTGAGTTCGTCATATTGTTTGTCA
>CAMBFP010000080.1 GCA_945865745.1 Rhizobium sp. Q54
TTTAATTCCAAGGGGTTTAAGCAACGCGGAGATTTCGAGAATCTTGCCCGCGTTACCTGAGGCAATTAGTAAACGTGAAGAATCGCTAAGCTGCAGCAACTTCTTCAGATTTTGCAGCGGCAGCTTCTTTTTCTTTAGCCACTTGAGCTGCGGCTTTCTTTTTCAAATTAGAACCTTTTGCTTTTGGAGTGAAATCTGGCTTGTGCTTTTCTGCACCTTTTACGCCAAGAGAGATCAAGAATTTTGCAACTTTTTCAGTTGGTTGCGCACCAACAGAAAGCCAGTGCTCGATACGTTCTTTGTTAAGAGTAACGCGCTTCTCGTTTGAGTCTCCAAGCAATGGGTTGTAGGTGCCGAGCTTTTCCAAGAATTTTGAATCGCGTGGTGAGGTGCTGTTAGTTGCAAGAATATGGTAGAATGGAACACCTTTTCTTCCTGCGCGTGAAAGACGAATTTTGATCATTGTTTTTGTTTGATATTTTTACTGACGGTAGAGGAGAAGCGGCAAAGTATTTAGAGGAAACTGTTTTGCAAGCCGATGGGAAGAATTTTTTTAACGTAAACAAATTACTTGTGACGAATCATCATGGATCCCCGCTTACGCAGAGATGGTGCTAGAGTTACGAACTCTACTAGTCATCCCCGAGCAGGCGCTGATCCAGAAGGGTTACCACATTTTTTTGTAGCCAATCATTGCCAAAAGATTTGTCGGCGCACCCTTGATGTTTGCTGCTTGGCGCTGAGTTAGAAAACTGAATTTGATCTGAGAAGAATCGTTTAAATCGTGAAAATAAAAAACTTCTAAATCTCGCTCTCTGCCTTGCGGAGCGAGAGAGGCCATGCCTTGGTAGCGATACAAATTTCCAGCATCGTCGCGCGCGATCGGAATGTCGAACTTAACTTTTCCACGGTAAACGCGCATTGGTTCGAAATAATTTACGCCGAAATTTTGCCAAAGCAAAGCGACCGAGAAGCTACGACTGCGTATGTCGCTGAACTCACGAAAAATTCCGCGTTCATTGCCATTAATTTTTGAAACACCTTCGGAAAAATTCGCGAGTAGTTGCAGATCTTTAAAAAGTTTTTCTTTGAGAGAAATTTTAAAGTAAGAAGTTTTTGTATTGCCCGGAGATTCAAACGCGCCAAGGTTTTTCGAGTTTAGGATGTTGTTTTGAAATTCGGTTAAATTGCCGAAAGAGAAGGAAAGACTTTTGAAAGTTAGGCCAAAATCAAGGAGCTGATTCTGCTTGGTCGTAGCGTCGCGAGACTCTTGGTAGGAAAAACGCAGAGCCATTTTTTTCTGTAAAAAACTTTGATCGAAAAAAGCCTGATTAAATTTTCGACTATTTTGCAAGCCAGATGAAGACTGGTTTAGAAAGGACTGGTAAGGGTTTGCGGCAAAAGCGCTCTGTAAAATAAATCCAGAATTTGCAAAATTTTGCTGGGCAGAAATTTCGTCGAAATTGAAAGCGAAACCGAATTTTGAATTTGGCAAAATCTCTGAAGAATTTTTTGTGAAGGAAAAGCCATTGCCGGCATTAATTCGCTGCGGATCTTGCGAGCGATCTAGTGTCGCATATTTTAAACCAAGTTCATTTGGCGCCTCAGGATTTTTGTAATCGGCGACATTAAAACGCATTTGCGCCCTACTCCCCAAGTTAAGCGGCACGGTTTTGTAACTAGTATTGTTGAACATCAAACTCGACGCGTCGTAGGCATGACCACGATTTGTGATGATTTTATTGCCCAAAAAAGCTTTGTAATCGCGGCCGTAATCATCGTAAAAAATTGCCGAGGAAAGTTGTGGTGCGACGTTGCTGGCGAAAGCATCGCCGAAAATTGTACTGCTGCTAATTGAGGATGTTGCAACATCGTAACCACTCGATGAAACCACGCTGGTTCCGTATCCAAGTGTGTTTTGACCTTGCGCCTGTACTGCTGCGTAAAGGTCTAAAATTCCTTGGCCGTAAATCGTTTCACTGTAGCCAGCAAAATCGCTGTTGGCGGTGCTGAGTAAAATCTGCGAAACCTGCGGCGCAGTTAGAAATGTCCAGGCGCCACGAAGCACCGCTGCTGCTCCGGCAACGTGAGGTGTGGCCATTGAGGTGCCGTTTATTGTTAAGTAGCTGTCTGTTGGAATGGCCGCATAAATAGAGCTTCCTGGAGCAACGAGGCAGTAGCTCTTGGCATCGCCACAATAATTACTGTAGCTGGCGATTGAGCCGTCGTAAGCAAGCGCGCCAACGGCTAAAACGTAACCGGTTAAACTGGAATCGGAAGCGTAGTAAGCTGGATAATCGGGTTGTGAAGCCCCGTAATTGCCGGTTGCAGCAACAGAAAGAACATCAGAATTTTTTGCCGTAGTTAGCGCGGTTTTTAAATATGAACCCCCATCAGATGAACCGCCGATGCTTAGATTAATTACTTTTGCTCCCGCTGTAACCGCGCCACTAATGCCGTCAGCGATGTCGCTATTCCATCCACTGCCGGAAGAATCTAAAACTTTTTCGGCGATTATTGTTGCATTGTAAGCAACTCCATGCATTCCAGAATTATCTTTTACGCCGGCAGCAGTACTGGCCACATGTGTTCCGTGATAATTGTCGTCACTTGGATTAGAATCGCCATTAACGTAATCGTAACTTCCCGAAGAAGTGTAATTGCTGGCAATTTCAACGTGAGTGGTTTGCACGCCGGTGTCGATGATGCCGATCTTAACTCCGCTTCCTGCTACCGTTTTAGAATTTGCAACAAGCAGGGCGTATGCCTCAGCAGCATTGATTGTATTTAGACCCCACTGCGCGTTGTATTCTGTGGTTTCGTAGACATCGACTTGCGCGGTAGAAACTGAAGAGATCCAAGTTGAGGATGTTGGCGTGGTTGATGTGGTTGAACCACCACCTCCTCCTCCACCTCCTCCGCCGCCTCCACAAGAGGCAAGGAAAATGGTCAAAACAAAGAGTGATATTCTCATGTTGCGCCCTTTGTGCTTGGTTTATTTTAGTAAATTTTTTACAGCTAGATCAATTACGTTAAAAACTTCTTCAAAGCCTTGGTTATTGCCGTAGTAAGGGTCGATGACTTCATCATTCCAAGAATTTTTCGCTGCGCAGAACTCTAAAAATAACTTCACCTTGTTACGATATTCTTGCGGAGATTCGGCCAAAAGACGTGAGAAATGGCTGCGATCCATTGCCAGAATTAAATCGAAATCAGCAAAATCATTTTTACGAATTTTGCGCGAAGAAATATCGGCGAAAGAGACTCCGTGCTGCATTCCGACCATTAAACTCCTTTGGTCTGGAGATTCTCCGACGTGAAATGCTTCGATTCCGGCAGAGTCAAAAATAAAATTATCTTCGAGATTTTTTTCTTTTGCTTGATGACGAGCAACTGCCTCAGCGGTCGGCGAACGACAGATATTTCCGGTGCAAACAAAGAGTATTTTTTGTGGGAGATTTTTTTGGGGAAGATTTTTTTTCAAGGGCTAGAAAAGTTTTTTCTTTTTGAAGAGCAGAACTTGCGCTCCAGCCATCAAGAACATCGCAATGGTCATCGACCAAAATGCAAAACTATTCTCTAAGCCAGGAAGACCGCCAATATTGACGCTGAAGATGCTCGTAAAAAATGTTAGCGGAATAAAAACTGAGGTAACGAGCGACAAAACATACATGCTTTTATTCATCTTCTCACTTAGTCCGTGAAAAATTTCATCGTGCAAAATTTGCGCACGATCGCGCGTTTCTTCAACCTCTTCAATCAACATTGTGATTTGATCGAGATTTTCTTGGAAATGCCTTTTTGCCCAACCGCTAATCCAAGATTGTTCACAGATACGCAGTTTGGCGATCGCCTCTCTTTGAGGGGCAAGGTAACGTTTGAAAGTAGTTAATTTGGTTCTGATTTGCAGAACTTCTTCACGAAAAATAACGTCGTGAGTAGTCATTATTTTTTCTTCGAGATCATCAACTTTGTTACCGAGAGCGTAAAGAAATGGCGAGGTAACGAAGAGAGTCTGATACAGTAAATTATAAATAAATTCGGCAGAATTTTTGATTATTTTACCTTCTTCAACTTGGTCGCGCAGATCAAAAAGCGATTTCATTTCACGACGCTGAATAGTGATGATGCGCTCAGCATCAACCCAAACTCGGACTGAAACCATGTCTTCTGGTTCAGAATTTTTGTTAAGATTTATTCCGCGCAAAATAATTAACAAACCAGTTTCGAATTCCATCACTCTTGGCCTGGTTTCTTCGGCAGTTAAGGCGCTGATGATTAGATGATCGAGGTAACTAACCTCGCTTTGCAGCCACTTACTAACTGTTTTACTATTTCCATCGAGGTGAACCCAGGCTAAGCCATTATTTTCAAGCTCTTGCGCGACTTCTTTGTTGCTGAGTTTTGCCGCCTTACCTTCTGAATTAAAAGAATAGGCAAAGATTACCGGATTAGTCATTTTGCTTACGTAATTTGCGAGCGACGATGTTTAGAGACTCAACAACGACAGTGAAGAAAAGAGAGAAGTAGAGATAGCCTTTCGAAATTTCAAAGTGGAATCCGTCAGAAAGAAGAATCACGCCGATCATGAAAATAAAGGCGAGAGCGACAATTTTTAGTGAGGGATAAGTTTGTAAAAAGTAACTGATTCTTTCCGAAGCAATCAACATCACGCCCATCGCAATTGTAATCGCAGTAATAATTACTGGGATGTTGTTAGTCATGCCAACCGCGGTGATTACTGAGTCAAAAGAGAAAATAAAATCGATCAAAGCGATTTGTAAAATCGCCGCGACCATGTTTTTTGCGGCGTTAAATTGTTTTTCTTCTTTCGAAGCATGAAGGCCAAAATAAACATCGTTAAGAATTTCCCATCCACTTTTAATGATCAAAAATAAACCACCTAGAATTAGTAAAAAATCCTTAAAGGAAAAACCGCGATCGCCGATGTAAAATAGAGGATCGGTCAGGCTCATCACCCAAGACAATGTCATCAGCATCAAGATGCGAATTATTAAAGCCAAAAATAGACCCACGCTGCGAGCAATACGACGATCTTTTGCTGGTAATTTAGCGACGGCTAAAGCGATGAAAATTAGGTTGTCGATGCCCAGAACAATCTCGAGAAAAGTTAGAGTAAGAAGACTGAAAAAGATGTCGTAAGTTAAGAGGTCCATTTGATCAAAGAGATAAGTTTTTTACGGTAAAGAAAAGCAAGTAATGGCTGAATGGCGAGTCCCAAAACAGCAAAATAATCGCCAGAAATTTTTTCAAATAGATGTTTGCCGAGAGATTCGTATTTGTAACTACCAGCGCAGCCCCAGGGCTTGTCTAGCTTGACGTAATGCTCAATTTCATTTTCTGACATTTTGCGCATTTTTAACTCAACTAGAGAAA
>CAMBFP010000081.1 GCA_945865745.1 Rhizobium sp. Q54
AATTATTAAGCCGGGCTCATCGGAGCATGATTACCAGTTAAAAAAAAGCGATATTTCTGCGCTGGTTAAAGCTGATTTAATTTTTTACGTAGATGATTCACTCGAGAAGAATTTTCCAAAATTAATTAAGAATTTTCAGCTTGAGAAAAAAGCTTATCAACTCTCTAAGGTCAATGGAATCAAACTCTTGCAACGTAGAGATGATTCAAAAAAACTTGATCCACACCTTTGGCTTGATCCAGAAAATGGAATAAAAATTGCAGAATTTGTTGCGCAGAAATTTTGCGAAACTGACGAAAAAAATTGTCAGAAATATCAAAATAATTTTCAGAAATTTCGTCAAGAAATCGCTAAAGTTGAATTAATAATAAAATCAGACTTAGCCGGCTTCGACACCGGTTACGCAATCTACCACGACGCTTACCAATATTTCGAAAATTTCTGTGCAATTAAGGCGCAAAAAATAATTTCTTACGACCATAATTCGCAGTTAAAAGTTAATGATTTACGCGGTCTAGAATCTTTAAATTGCTTGCTAAGTGAGCCAACGGATGAAAGAAGTGCGGCGCAGAAATTGGCCAGAAATTACCAGATTAAATTTGTGACTCTGGATTTGATTGGTGCAGATGAAAGCTATGCAAAACTACTTACAAAAATTGCGCAGGGATTTGTGAATTGTTCTAAAAAATAAGATCTCTTGTCAAAGATGGCGCGTTAGAAAGAGAAAGAGATGAGCCCATTTTTCTGGATTTCTACTTTCACAAAAGTGACGAGAGAATTTGATTTAGCACCATCCTTGCTAAAGCGAAAATCTAGAAAGACTAAAGTTTTCGGTAACCACAAATCTTAATCCCGTAGCCGTCCAGACCAATCACAGACTTCTTTGAATTAGTCAGAAGAAGCATGTCACTCACCCCTAAGTCAGAAAGAATTTGTGCTCCAGTTCCGTAGTTACGCAGCTCGGTTTTTTTATTTTTGTCTGTTGCTTCAAGCATGTGAGAGATGGCTTCGGTGGGTTGTCTAATCACTACAATTACACCATTTCCAATGCGCGAAATTTTTTTCATTGCCTTGGCAAGAGAATCGGTTCTCGGATTTTGTGTGTCACTCAAGCAGTCAGAAAAAATATTTAAGTGATGCATTCTTACCAGTGTTGGCGTGGCTTTGTTGATTTTACCTTTAATTAGCGCGACATGTTCAACGCCATCAACTTTGCTTTCGTAAATTACTAAATCGAATTCGCCGCCATGTTTACTGACGAATTTTTTGCGTTCTTTTACTTCAATTAATTTTTCATTTTGACGGCGGTACTCGATGAGGTCAGCAATGGTAGCAATCTTGAGCTGATGCTTTTTGGCGAACTTTATGAGGTCAGGCATGCGTGCCATTGAGCCATCATCATTCATGATTTCGCAGATTACTCCTGAAGGGTTTAATCCTGAGAGGCGAGCTATGTCGACTGCAGCTTCGGTATGACCTGCGCGCACAAGCACGCCGCCTTTTTCAGCTTTCAGCGGAAAGATGTGTCCGGGACTAACGAGAGACTCTTTGCCTTTTTTTTCGTCAATGGCATCACGAATTGTTTTAGCGCGGTCGAAGGCGGAAATGCCGGTAGAAATTCCCTCGCGCGCTTCGATTGAAACGGTGAAAGCAGTTTGATGGCGCGATTGATTGTGCAGAGACATTAAAGGTAATTCAAGCTTGCGAACCCTTTCCTCTGTAAGTGTTAAACAAATTAACCCACGACCATACTTAGCCATAAAATTAACTTCCTGGTCGCCGCACATTTCTGCGGGAATTACTAAGTCACCTTCATTCTCGCGTCCTTCATCATCGACCAAAATGAAAATTTTTCCGGCTTTGGCTTCGGCGATGATTTCAGAGATGGAGGCGAGGGCAGAATTTTTAGGCATTTTTTAATAAGTTTAAAATTTCTTGAATTCCCACGCGGGAAAGAATCCAAGAAAGTTAATATTTAGCGCAAAACGTAGCGCGCGATTATGTCGATTTCTAAATTTATAAAATCGTTCACAGTCGCGTTCTTAAAGGCTGTATTGGCGATTGTGTGGGGAATTAAATTTACGCTGAAGGAATTTTTCTTTACTTCATTCACAGTAAGTGAAGCGCCGTTGAGTGTTACCGAGCCTTTCTCGGCGATAAATTTTATTAACTCTTTTTTAGTTGAAAAAGTGAATTTCTTAGAATCTTTAATCGGCTGAATTGCCAGGATTTTTGCGGTTCCATCGACATGTCCTAAAACCATGTGACCACCAAGTTCATCGCCAGCACGCAAAGCGAATTCGAGATTAATTTCTTCGCCAATTTTCCAATTTTCTAAAGTTGTTTTTTCACAAGTTTCCCTCGAAGCCTGAAAAGAAAGCAGAGATTTTTTTTGCTCAATCAAAGTTAAACAAATGCCGTTGCAAGCAATGGAACAGCCAATCGCAAGCTTACGATTTATTTTTCCAACAACGGAAATTTTGAGTAGTAAATCTTTTTTAGGATTTTTTTTGAGTTCAGAAATTTTCCCAAGATGCGTAATTATTCCGGTGAACATTTTTTATTTTTTTTCCTCTCCTTTCGCCATTTCTTCTGAAATGAGTTTTCTAATTTTTTTAATCGCCGCTTCTTCTATTTGCCTGATGCGTTCGCGTGAGACTTTGTGGATTTGACTTAGTTCTTCAAGGGTTAGTGGATCTTCAGACATTTGACGCTTGAACAAAATATCTTTTTCACGCTCGTTTAATTTTTCAAAGGCTCGGTGAAAAAGAGATTCGCGCTGCCATTTTTCCTGATTTTTAATAGCAATTTCTTCCTGAGTTTCTTGATTCGCTTCCATTAAATCGACAAATTCAATTGAGTCGCCCTCTTCACCAATTTGTTTATTTAAAGAAGAGTCAGATTGCGAAAGGCGTGAATCCATTTCTAAAACTTCTTTGTTTGAAACGTTGAGAATTTCTGCAACATGTTCGATCTGCGAAGGATTCAGAGCCGATTCCCCAGAGTGAATGCCGAGTTTCTTTTTGATTTTGTGGAGATTGAAAAAGAGTTTTTTTTGTGCGGCGGTCGTGCCGATTTTTACCAAAGACCAAGAACGTAAAATATGATCCTGCATGAAGGCGCGGATCCACCACATTGAGTAAGTAGAAAAACGAAAACCCTTGTGGGGATCAAATTTTTTTGTGGCATGAATTAGGCCAAGATTGCCTTCAGCGATTAGGTCGGTTATCGGCAGGCCGTAATTACGATACTTGCTCGCCATTTTTACGACGAGGCGCAAATGACTTTGAATCAACATTTTTGCCGCTTCCTTATCTCCAGTTTTGGCAAAGCGAATGGCATAAGTTTTTTCTTCTTCTGCGGTTAAGAGCGGAAATTTTTGAATCTCGTGAATGTAGTGGAGGAGGGATCCACTAGTAGATTTACTTAAATTTTTTTGCTTCGTCATTAATCAAAGATTCTAAATTGTTCGCCTTTGAAGCCGTTCTGTCTAGGGAGAAAGTGATTTCAGGCACAGAGCGCAAAGTAATTTTCTTAGCTAATTGGTAACGAAAATGTGGCGCAGCTTCGTTTAGTTTTTTAATAATTTTTTCGTGCATTTCTTCATTACCAAAAATGTCAACAAAGATGCGAACGACTTTGGCATCTGGACTGACATCGGCTTCAAGCACAGTTATTAAACTTCCTGGAATAGTTAAAATGTCTGCGCGTAGAAAAATTTCTGACATCACGCGCTTAATGTTTTCTCCGATTTGGAGCTGTCGCTGAGACTTGGCCTGAGATTTCATTTTATTACTTGATTTGAGTTATTTTTCAGCGAGCTCAGGATTGTGGTCGATCACTCTGAGTTTATTGAAGAGTGGATTTTGGGTTAGAATTTTTTGTATTGCTGCACGCCTTTTAACAAGATATTAAAAGTGCAAAGTTTAATTGATTGTGGATTCAGTAAATCTGAGCTGCGCACAGAAGCAGTAAGCATTTTGCGCTCATTTTCTGTGTAAGACAAAAATTGGTAATCGCTTTTATTGTAAGGATGGTCGGCGAAATACATTTCGGTTTCAAGACGACCAAATTTTGAATGGTAGATGTTCATGTTGATGTGGGCAGCACGGCCAGGAGAGCTTCCGGGCATGATAGTGATGAAGTGATAATTTCCGAGATTGTCGGTGATTGCGCGGCCAGACATGCTAAAATATTTGTCGATATATTCGCTGCTTGGCTCGAGCAAAGTGTGGTATTTTCCGGCGGCATTAGTTTGCCAAATTTCAATTACGGCATTGTCGATTGGCACACCGAAAGAATCAGAAACAGTGCCTTGCAAAAAAATTACCTCCCCGAAAGCGCGGTAAAATGCTCCGGTTTTTTTAGCGAGATTGTTAGTGCTGGCAAAGCTATCTGGCATTGACAAGTCGGCAGAAAAAAAACGGGAAGGAGTTGGAGTTTTTGGATTAAAAATTGACGGCGATTCTTTAGAAAAATCATTCACCACATTGCCACGAACATCAGTAAATTCTTCCGGTGCGGCGGATTTCATTTCTTCGTTGGAGTAGGTTTCGTCGCCAATATTTTTCATTTCTGCAGCGAAGGAAGCGAGAGGGAGAAGCAGAAATGAGATTAGTAAAATTAGTTTTGGCATGTTTGTTTTTTTCGCACCATCCCTGCGCAGGCAAGGATTTGAAGGGTTTTGTCTTTTTCCTTTTACGCAGGAATGGTTGCGATATTTTTTTATTTTATACTTTTGGTAAGGTTACGCCGGTTTGTCCCATGTATTTACCTGCGCGCATGTCGTAAGAGATTTCGCAAGGTTGATCGCCTTTAAAAAACAAGAATTGGCAGGCTCCTTCGAAGGCGTAAATTTTTGCCGGGAGTGGAGTTGTGTTAGAAAATTCTAAAGTGACGTGACCTTCCCAGCCTGGTTCTAGCGGGGTTACATTGACGATAATTCCGCAACGAGCGTAAGTTGATTTGCCAACGCAAACCACTAATAAATCTTTTGGGATGCGAAAATATTCTACTGTGCGCGCTAGAGCGAAGCTATTTGGTGGAATTATGCAAACGTCAGTTGTGCGATTTACAAAACTAGTTTCGCAAAAATTTTTTGGATCAACTACGGCTGAATCAATGTTGGTAAAGATCTTGAATTCGTTGGAAACGCGAGCATCGTAGCCGTAAGAAGAATTGCCATAAGAGATTATTTTTTGTCCATTCTCATCAAGCTTAACTTGGTGAGGGAAAAATGG
>CAMBFP010000082.1 GCA_945865745.1 Rhizobium sp. Q54
GCGAACAATTTGTAGCGCCTGATTTTGCTCAGTGAAAGATCTTTCGCTGTAACCGTAAAGCTTGACGGCAGTAACTAAATTAGCCTTTTTCTTAAGTAATTCATAGGCATCAGCATTTTGTGCTGCGGCGTTGTAGTTTAGATTTTGGGCTCTTACTTGATCTAAATATTCTGAGATAGAAAGAGCGTAAGAGTTAGTGCCACAGCAGACTAAAATTAATGACGTTAGTAAAATACGTAACATGAAAGCCGAAGTTTTTTTTACTAAAATTAAAGAGATTTTTTCTGAGAAATTATTTCCCAAGAAGATTGCTGTTGCTGTTTCCGGAGGGTCTGACTCTCTGGCTTTGACTTTACTTTTGCAAGAATTTTGCCTCGTAAAAAAGATAAAACTTTTTGCTGTAACTGTTGATCACAAAATGCGCGAACACTCCTCCAAAGAGGCTGCATTGCTCAGTAAAATTTTAGCAGAGAGAAAAATTTCTCACAAAATTCTGGCAATTCCGTGCAAAAAAATTCCCAAGAAAAATATCGAAGCAAAGTTGCGTGAGCTGCGTTACGAATTGCTTAAAAACTTCTGCGTAAAAAATAAAATCGAGTTTTTATTTCTCGGACATCACAGCGGAGATGTAGCAGAAAATTTTTTAATTCGTCTCTTTCGAGGTTCGGGCTTGGATGGATTGTCGACAATAAGAGAGATTGTTGACTTCAATGAAATCAAGCTCGTAAGACCTCTGTTAAATTTTGAAAAAGAAGATTTAAAAAAATTTCTTCGCGCAAAAAAAGTTCGATGGTTTGAAGATGAAACAAATTACGACGAGAAATTTTTACGCAACAAAATCCGTAATTTTTTAGAGACTCTTCCTGAAAAAGATTTGATTCAAAAACGCATTAAAAATTCTTCCGATGAAATTGCTAAAATGCGCGATTTTTTTGATGAATTGATGTGGCGCGAGACCAAAGAAATCGTAGTCTTCGAAGATAAGAGAGTTTTAATTAATCGTGAAAAATTCCGCGAACTTGACGGAAAAATTGCTCTAAAAATTCTTGCTTTTGCCTTAATGAAAATTGGCAAAAAAAATTACAAACCGCGCCGTGAAAAGTTGGAAAGATTTTACGAATATTTAATCGCAAAAGATGTGTTGAAGTTGCGCAACTTTTACGGTTGTACGAGTAAAAAATTAGACGAAACAAATGTTGTTATTCTTCCTGGATCACCGCCTGTAGGATGAGTTGATCCATCACTCTGGGTCTGAATAATTCGTGCGCACGCAATTTAATTTAAAGATAAGTGACAAAATTCGACGTAGTAATTATTGGTGCCGGTGCGGCGGGATTAATGTGCGCACTAACCGCTGGTCAACGTGGACGTAAGGTTTTGCTTCTTGATCACGCCAAAGCAGTAGGTGAAAAAATCCGCATTTCTGGCGGTGGCAGATGCAACTTCACCAACCTTCACACCGCTCCAAAAAACTTTATTTCACACAATTCGCATTTCTGCGTTTCAGCCTTGAAACGCTTCACTCAGCATGACTTTATTGCTTTGGTAAAAAAACATAAAATTGCCTTTCACGAAAAAACTTTAGGCCAACTTTTTTGCGACATTTCCTCGCGGCAAATTATTGAAATGCTTCTGAAGGAATGTGCTGATGGAGCTGTTGAAATAAGGCTCGAAACCGCTGCTGGCAAAATAAAAAAATCAGAAAATTTATTTGAAATCGAAATTGGAGACGAGTTAATTCAGAGCGAGTCTTTAGTGATTGCGACTGGAGGTTTGTCAATTCCAAAAATAGGCGCGACCGGCTTTGGTTACGATGTGGCGCGACAATTTGGTTTGAAAATTAAACAAACAATTCCAGCTCTTGTACCGCTAACCTTGGCAGAAGAAATTTTATGCGAGACCAAAAATCTTTCAGGCGTTGCTGTCGATGCAATTGTCTCTTGCGGCAAAATAAATTTTCGTGAAGCAATCTTGTTTACCCATCGCGGACTCAGCGGCCCAGCCATTTTACAGATTTCATCTTACTTACAACGTGGCGAAAAAATCGTGATTAATTTACTGCCTGAAATTGATGTTTTTGTGCAATTACAAGAAGCAAAAAAGTTGCAACCAAAACAACAATTGCCGAGTTTTTTTACACAGTTTTTGCCAAAAAGCCTGGCGATTTTTTTAGCTACGCAAGCAAATCACCAAGGAAATCTCAGTGACCTTTCCAATAAAAAAATAAAAGAAATCTCCGACCTGATAAATCGCTGGACCCCTGTTACAACAGGTACAGAAGGCTATGCCAAAGCTGAAGTAACCCTAGGCGGAATCGATAGTAACGAAATTTCTTCCAAAACTTTCGAGACCAAATCTGTGCCGAATTTATTTTTTGTCGGAGAGGTTTTGGATGTAACTGGTTGGCTTGGAGGTTTTAATTTTCAATGGGCTTGGGCCTCGGGTAGAGCGGCCGGGGAGTGTGCTTAAGATTATTATAAATCAATTATATCCGCGTAGGCGAAGATCCAGAAGTGTTGAAATAAAGCGAAATGAAGCCGATAGAAAATGTTAGTTGAGAGAGCGTAAATAAGCTTTTTCGCCCCCACATTTCAGAAAAAATTACGAATTTTCTTCGAGAGCGAGAGCGACGTTAAAAGCGGTTTGTTCGTCGAAATGTTTGGTGATTATTTGTAGACCTAGAGGCAATCCGTCTTTGTCAAAACCTGCAGGAACCGAGATTGCGGGCAGGCCAGCAAGATTTACTGGAATGGTAAAAACGTCGTTCAAATACATTTTTACCGGATCGGATTCACTCAGGGTTTTTGACTCGTTAATTGAAAATGCCGCGCTTGGTGTTGTGGGTGCGAGAATCGCGTCGACTTTTTTGAAAGAGTCGACGAAGTCTTGGCGGATAAGGTTGCGCACTCTCTGAGCTTTTTTGTAGTAAGCGTCAAAATAACCGGCAGAGAGAACGTAAGTTCCGGTGAGGATTCTTCTTTTTACTTCGTCACCAAAGCCTTGAGCGCGAGTTTTTTCATACATTTCTTCAAGCGACAATTTGTCTCCTTCGGCACGAAATCCGTAACGCACGCCATCGAAGCGAGCTAGATTTGACGAGCATTCAGCTGAGGCAATAATGTAGTAAACGGCAGCAGCGTAATGGGTGTGTGGTAGGGAAATTTCAACAATTTCGGCGCCGCGTTTTTGTAAAATTTCTTTACCACGATTCCAAAGCTGCACTATTTCTTCCGGCATTCCGGCGACGAAATATTCTTGCGGAATTCCAATTTTTTTACCTTTGATGTCGGAGTTTAGAAGCTTCTCAAATTGAGGCACGGCGAGATTCATTGAAGTAGAATCTTTGGCGTCAAATCCAGAAATTACGCGCTGCAAAATTGCGGCGTCGTAAACATTTTTAGCGAAGATTCCGGCTTGATCTAGCGAACTAGCAAAGGCAATCATGCCGTAACGAGAGCAGCGTCCGTAAGTAGGTTTAATGCCAACGGTGTTTGTGAAAGAAGCGGGCTGCCTGATTGAGCCGCCAGTGTCAGAGCCAGTTGCAGCAGCGCAGAGATTTGCGGCGACAGCAGCAGCGGAACCGCCGGAAGAGCCACCAGGAACTAAATTCTCGTCAGAATCTTTTCTTTTATAGGGATTAATTACTGGCCCAAAAAAACTATTTGTATTGGCCGAGCCCATTGCGAATTCATCCATGTTTGTCTTGCCGAGCGTTACTGTTCCAGCGTCGAGAAGTTTTTGTGTAACAGTAGATTCATAAGTAGGAGTGAAATCAGCGAGCATTTTTGAAGCGGCAGTTGTGCGCAAATTTTTAGTGCAGAAAAGATCTTTAATCGCGAGAGGAATTCCTTCCAAATCACCGGCAATTCCAGCAGAAATTTTTTCGTCAGATTTTTTTGCTTGAGTTAAGGCGAGGTCAAAAGATTCAGTGATAAAGGCGTTTAACCCGCGATTTTGTTCGATGTTTTGGATGTAGCTTTGTGTTACTTCGACTGCAGAAAATTTTTTTTCTTTTAGGCCAGAAATAGTTTGGCGGATGGTCAGTTTAGTCAGTTCAGTCATTTCGCTTGTTTGATTAATTTGAGTAATTCGCTTTTGTTTAGAAGCTCGCCGGCGAGCAAACCTTTCGTAGCACTTGGTCCGTAAACAGCATTAAACGGAATGGCGAAACGATTGTGCTTACGCATAAATTCCATAATTTCTTGATTTGGTTTAGTGATGTCGCCACGCATGCCAATGATTTCGCCGCGTTTTAATAAAATGACTATTTCGTCACTCTGCAAGACATTGATTTTATTGAATTTGCAAGTGATGCACCAATCAGCAGTGACGTCGACTAAAACAGTTTTACCCTCTCTCACTTGGCGGTAAATTTCTTCCTCATTAAATGTTTGCCAAAGTCCTTCAGCATGTTCAGTTTTGGGTTGGGAGCGTTTTTGAAAATCTCCTGGTAATGCAAAAGCTGATCCAGCAAGCAAAGTTATTGCCGCGTATTTTAGAATTTTATCAGAAATTTTGAAGGAAAGAAAAATCGCAACTACTAGCAACAAGATCAGTATTGTGGCGGTTAAATCAAGATTGTTGGATAAAATGTATAGCAACCACAACACCGTTGCCGCCATTAATAAAGCGAGAAAATGCTTGAGTTGAATCATCCACATTCCTGGTTTTGGTAAGAGATAAACCAAGCGTGGAGCAAAAAATAAAAAGATGTAGGGCGCAGAAAATCCGATTCCAATGAAGAAGAAAATCGTAAAAATTATCGCAAAGTTTTGGACAAGAGCAAAAGAAATTGCTGAGCCAAGAAATGGCGCTGAACAAGGTGTGGCAAGCAATGTTGCTAAAATTCCAGAAAGAAAATTTGGTATGAAAATATTTTTCTTTTTTTCCTTCTCGTCGATTTTTTTATTTAAAAATGTGGCAAGAACTTGTTCAAAACTAATTTCAAATTTTCCAAGTAAATTGGCAGTGAAAAAGGTAACAACAATGATTAGAAAAATTAGAAAACTGGGATTTTGAAATTGTAATCCCCAGCCAAGTTCGTTGCCGGTAAATTTAATAGCACAAGCGAGTAGGGCAAATAT
>CAMBFP010000083.1 GCA_945865745.1 Rhizobium sp. Q54
ATAAGGAAATGGCGAAGATTGAGCTAACAAAAATTATGCGTTTTCTTTTTTGTTTATTTTTGAACATTTTTTGTTTTTGCGGCGAAATATTTTTTTAAAGTGAAGAGCGCCAATGAGGTGAGAATGAGCGTGGTGAGCCCATATGCCGCAAAAACAAATTGTGAATAATCAGCAGAATTTTCCATTAAGAAGCTTTTTTCTCTTCCTTAACTTCTTCATATTCCGCATCAACAACCTTCTCGCCATTTTCAGAAGTGGCTGATTCTGGAGCGGGCTCTGCAGAAGCGTCCCCAGCTTGTGAAGCCTTATAAATTGCTTCGCCGAGCTTCATTGTATTTTGCATTAAAGACTCAGTCGCAGATTTTAGCTCTTCCGCCGAAGCGCCTTCTTTAGCTGCTAAATCTTTAACTTTTTGAACTTCCGCTTCGATTGCTGATTTGGTCGCTGCGTCAACTTTATCGCCATGTTCGCGCAAAGATTTTTCAGTTTCGTAAACCGCTGAATCCGCGTGATTCTTAGCTTCGATAAATTCTTTTTTGATTTTATCGGACGCCGCATTCGCTTCGGCATCTTGCATCATTTTCTGAATTTCTGCATCAGACAAACCGCCAGAAGATTGAATTTTGATTTGCTGTTCTTTGTTCGTTGCCTTGTCTTTCGCAGAAACTTTAACCACACCGTTAGCATCAATATCAAAACTAACTTCGACTTGTGGCATACCGCGTGGAGCGGGGGCAATGCCTTCAAGATTAAATTCGCCAAGCAATTTATTGTGAATCGCAATGTCGCGTTCGCCTTGGAAAACTTTAATTGTAACCGCAGTTTGACCATCTGATGCGGTCGAAAAAACTTGGCTCTTATTAGTTGGAATTGTTGTGTTGCGATCAATCAAGCGAGTAAAAACACCGCCCGCAGTTTCAATGCCAAGCGAGAGGGGAGTAACATCGAGAAGAAGAATATCCTTCACATCGCCTTGTAAAACCGCACCCTGAATCGCCGCGCCAATTGCCACAACCTCATCAGGATTAACTGATTTATTTGGCTCTTTACCGAAAAGTTTTTTCACAGTTTCGATAACTTTTGGCATGCGCGTCATGCCACCAACAAGAATAACTTCGTTAATATCGGAAGCCTTCAAGCCCGCGTCCTGCAAAGCATTTTCACATGGTTTAATGGTGCGTTGAATTAGATCATCAACCAATTGCTCAAGTTTCGCACGAGTCAATTTAACATTAAGATGCTTAGGGCCAGAGGCGTCGGCAGTTATGTAAGGAAGATTGATGTCGGTTTCCATTGTTGAAGAAAGCTCAATTTTTGCCTTCTCTGCCGCCTCTTTCAAACGTTGCAAAGCGAGCGGATCTTTCGACAAATCAACGCCGGTATCTTTTTTGAATTCGCTTGTGAGGAATTCTTGGATGCGCATGTCAAAATCTTCACCACCAAGGAAAGTGTCACCGTTGGTTGACTTAACTTCAAAAACGCCATCTGAGCTAATTTCAAGAACTGAAACGTCAAAAGTTCCGCCACCTAAATCGTAAACAACTACTGTTTGGCTGATCTTTTTATCGAAGCCGTAAGCAAGAGCGGCAGCGGTTGGTTCATTGATGATGCGCAAAACATCAAGACCAGCAATCTTGCCCGCGTCTTTTGTTGCCTGGCGTTGTGAATCATTGAAATAAGCTGGAACTGTAATCACCGCTTTTTCAATTTTTTCGCCAAGATAACTTTCTGCGGTTTCTTTCATCTTCATCAAAATGAATGCTGAAACTTGACTCGGAGAATATTTTTCGCCCTTCACTTCAACCCAGGCATCACCATTTGCCGAAGGAACAATTTTGTAAGGAACTAGGCCGCGATCTTTTTCTGTAGCCGCGTCATCATTACGACGCCCAATCAAGCGCTTAATACCAAAGATTGTATTTTGTGGATTAGTGACAGCTTGGCGTTTTGCCGATGCGCCGACAGCTCTATCGCCATTAGCAAGAAACGCCACAATCGAAGGAGTAGTGCGTGCGCCTTCAGCATTTTCAATTACTTTCGCGCTTCCGCCTTCCATGATTGAGACGCAAGAATTTGTAGTACCAAGATCGATACCTATAACTTTGTTAGACATATTTTTTGATTGGTTGAGAAAAATCGATCGCTCATTTAGTAAGCTGTTATGCAATTACAAGAATCCCAACTTTAAAATTATGTCTGCCGAAATCGAAAGTCTTTTTAGTGCCATCGAGACCTCATTAAACCTCGTTGAGAGGTGTCTTTGAACCTGAAAAATTATCGCAAAGATTAGTTGAGCTAAATCAAAAATCAGAAGATCCCAATCTCTGGAATAACAACCAAGAGGCGCAAAAAATTCTCAAAGAAAAATCTCTGATTGAAGGAAAATTGGAGCAAGTTGCTGAGTTAAAAAACGGCTTAAAAGACAATCGCGAATATTTTGAACTAGCCCGGTCTGAAGCCGATGCACAATTAATTTTCGACATCGAAAAAACTTTAATCTCACTCAAAAAAACTGCGGATAATTTCGAGATTGAGTGTCTTTTTTCTGGCGAGACTGATGGCAATAACTGCTTTCTCGACATCAATGCTGGAGCGGGTGGAACAGACTCTTGCGATTTTGCTTTAATGCTTCTGCGCATGTATGAACGCTTTGCTGCAATAAAAAAATTTAAGGTCGAAATCGTTAATATTTTAGATGGAGAAGAGGCGGGAGTTCGCTCTGCAACTATCAAAATTTCTGGCAAATTTGCTTGTGGTTGGATGCGCACTGAATCTGGCGTACACAGGCTTGTGCGCATCTCGCCATTTAACGCCAACGACAAACGTCAAACCAGTTTCGCTTCGGTTTGGGTATATCCAGAACTTGATGACGAAATCGAAATTACCATCGACGAAAAAGATCTGCGCGTTGACACTTTTCGAGCTTCTGGCGCTGGCGGACAACACGTCAATAAAACCGATTCTGCAGTGCGCATGACGCATTTGCCGACGAATATCGTTGTTCAATGCCAAAGCGATCGTTCACAACTGCGTAATCGCGTCGAATGCATGAAAATGCTGAAATCGCGCCTTTACGAATTAGAAATACAGAAGAAAAAAGATACGCTTGCCGCATCAGAATCGAGCAAGACTGATAATAGTTGGGGCCATCAAATTCGCTCTTACGTCTTACATCCTTATCAAATGGTAAAAGACCTACGCACCAATTTTGAAACTGGAAATATTCAATCGGTTTTGGATGGAGAAATTGAAGGCTTCATCAAGGCTGCCCTAACTGAGAAAATGTAATTATGCGCTGCCCATTTTGTAACAATCTCGAAACCCAAGTTAAAGATAGTCGCATCTCCGACGATGGCGAAGCAATCAAGCGTCGACGCTATTGTGCGGCATGTGATTCGCGTTTTACAACTTATGAACGCGTGCAATTGCGCGAGATTTTAGTGATTAAAAAAAGTGGCGAGAAAAAAGTTTTTGACCCAGAGAAATTGAAAAAATCAATCGAGATGGCCGTTCGCAAAAGGCCAGTGGCAGAACTGCAAGTTGATAAGCTGGTGAATAATATTGTGCGCCAACTCGAGGTTGAAAATGAGACAGAAATTCCTTCGGCAAAAATTGGCGAAATGGTGATGATCGCACTTGAAAAGCTCGACAAGGTGGCATTCGTGCGCTTCGCTTCAGTTTATAAAAATTTTGAGAAAGCGGAAGATTTTCAAAAATTTATTAAGCAGGTGGTGAAGCAATGACCAAGAAAAATCTTGCGGAAGCTCTGCAATTCTACATCGACAACGATCTGAACGAAGTCATTTCCGAAAAATCACAAAATTATTTTCAGCATTTTCAGCAAAAAACAGCGGTAAAAAAAGTTGCTGAAGAAAAAAAGTCGCCGATTGTTAATACCTTCATCAAGCCTCAATTCTCAACGGATCAAGCCCTCTCAATTCTAGCAAAAAAATTAGTGACTTCCGAAAAATTTCAATCACTTAATGAAATTGTTGCCAAGGCAAATTCACTGGCGCAAGCAGCAAAAACTGTCGATGAGTTGCGCAAAGCTGTGGAAAATTTCGACGGCTGTAATTTAAAAAAGATGGCGACGAATACTGTTTTTGCCGATGGCAATCCGAATTCAAAAATAATGGTGATTGGCGAAGCGCCAGGGAATCACGAGGATTTGCAGGGTATTCCATTTTGCGACGATTCTGGGCAGATGCTTAACGACATGCTCGGCGCCATCAATCTCACACGACAAGAAAGTTTCTACGTCACCAACGTCATCTTCTGGCGACCACCTGGAAATCGCCGCCCGACTGATGAGGAGCTAGCAATCTGTCGCCCATTTGTTGAGCGCCACATTCAATTAATTAATCCCGATGTTTTGCTTTTGGTTGGCGCGACATCAATGAGCACAGTGCTTGGCATCAATGATCCAATCAGTAAAGTTCGCGGACAATTAATCGATTTTTCACCAAAATTTTTGTCACGCACGATCAAAACTTTTACAATTTTTCACCCATCTTATCTGATGCGCCAGCCTTCGAAGAAAAAAGTCGCTTGGCAAGATATGCTTGCTTTGGAGGAGTTTTTAAAATGAGTAAGAAATGGAAAATTTTTGGCCTTCAAAGCAATGTTGAGTGGTACGATGTCAAAACAAAATTCAAACAACTGACTCGAAGAATCGCTTACAGCTTCTTGATGCGCGAGTTTATTTGCCTGATCTTATCTCTCTACATGAAGCTCGTTTACATCAGCAGTAAAAAGATTTTTGTTAATTATAAAACCATCTTCGAGGCTTTGAACAACAAGACTCCGCTCATTGTTACTTTTTGGCATAATCGCTTAATGATGATTCCTTTTGCCACGAAAGAACCGAAAAGACTTTTTCCGGGTTACAACTTTATGACCCTTGCCTCGCGTCACGGAGATGGGCATTTTGTCGGAAGAGTTATGGAAAAACTCGGCCTGATTTCGATTTATGGATCATCACAAGGTGGGCGAAAATCTTCACGAGGAATCGATCTTAAAAGCTTTAGAAAAATTTTCGAAGGCC
>CAMBFP010000084.1 GCA_945865745.1 Rhizobium sp. Q54
GAAGTTTGGAGCAAATTTTACGAAAAAAATAAGTAAGTTGTTATCTCCGCGAAGGCGGGAATGACTAGATACCAATTATAACTAAAAAGAAAAATGACAGTTAAACTTCCCATTTATCTCGACTACCAATCCACAACCCCCATGGATCCACGCGTGGTTGAAGTGATGATTGATTGCATGAAAAATGACTACGGCAATCCTCATTCACGCACACATTCTCTCGGCTGGAAAGCAGAAGAAATGGTTGAGATCGCGCGTAAAAATGTAGCGGATTTAATTGGAGCAGATTCGAAAGAAATCTTCTTTACCTCAGGTGCAACTGAATCAAATAACATCGCGATTAAAGGCGTTGCGCATTTCTACGGAGCGACTGGAAAAAATCATGTAATCACCATCGCAACTGAGCATAAATGCGTAATTAACTCCGTACGCGACTTAGAGCAAGAAGGCTTTTCTGTTACCTTTCTTCAAGTTCAACAAAACGGATTGGTCGATCTCAAACAACTTGAAGCCACGATCACCGATAAAACTTGCCTCGTTTCGATCATGGCGGTGAATAATGAAATTGGCGTTATTCAGCCTCTCGCAGAAATTGGCGCGCTCTGCCGCAAGAAAGGCGCATTTTTCCACACTGACGCTGCACAAGCCTTCGGCAAGATTCCTCTCGATGTTAACGCGATGAATATCGACTTGATGAGCATCTCTGGTCACAAAATTTACGGCCCAAAAGGCATCGGCGCGATTTACCTTCGTCGTAAACCAAGAGTGCGCATAAAACCAATTTTCTCCGGCGGCGGACAAGAGCGCGGAATCAGAGCCGGCACACTTCCAACTCCTCTTGTTGTGGGTCTCGGTAAAGCTTCAGAAATCGCTAAGAATGAAATGCAGAAAGATCACGATCACATCAAAAAACTCAGCGACAAACTTTTTGATGGCGTGACAAAGCTTACTCACGTCTACTTAAACGGCGATCTAGAACAACGCTACATCGGAAATCTAAACTTCTCTTTCGCCGGAATAGAAGGCGAATCGATGATCATGGCGATCAAAGATCTGGCGGTTTCTAGTGGCTCTGCTTGCACTTCTTCGTCACTCGAACCCTCTTATGTTTTACACGCTTTAGGAGTTTCTGACGAACTCGCCCACACATCAATTCGCTTCGGCATCGGCCGCTTCACAACCGAAGAAGAAGTGGATTACGCAATCAACTTAATCGCTAGTAAAGTCGACAAACTCCGACACTTAAGCCCACTCTGGGAGATGATGCAGGACGGAATCGATTTAAAATCAATTGAATGGAAAGGACATTAAAATGGCTTACTCAAAAAAACTTTTAGACCACTACGAAAATCCACAAAACGTTGGATCATTCGCTAAAGACGAAAAAAATATCGGCACCGGCCTAGTTGGCGCGCCAGCTTGCGGAGATGTAATGAAATTGCAGATCAAAGTTTCTGATGATGGAATTATCACCGATGCAAAATTTAAAACCTTCGGATGTGGCTCAGCGATTGCCTCAAGCTCACTTGCAACCGAATGGATCAAAGGACAAAAAATCGACGAGGCGGCAAAGATTACTAACGGCCAAATCGCCGAAGAGCTTTCACTTCCTCCAGTGAAAATTCACTGCTCAGTTCTTGCTGAAGAAGCGATCAAGGCGGCAATTGAGGATTACAAAAAACATAAGAATGCAGCTTAAATTCTCTGAAACAGGCAACGCAATCGTCGACTACCTCACCATCACCGACGATGCTTTTAAAGAAATCCACGAACTTCTAGCTGCACGAAAAGAGCCATGCGAAGGGATTAAAGTAAGTGTGCGCACCCGTGGCTGCTCTGGACTCTCCTACACAATCGAATATGCGATCAAAGATAAAAACATATCTAAATTCGACGATGTTGTAATGCGCGAAGACATCCAAGTTTTTATCGATCCAAAAGTTTCAATGTTCTTGATCGGCAGCCAAATGATCTACAAAACCGATGATCTCAATTCTGGCTTCGACTTCGTTAATCCTAACGAGAAAGGGCGCTGCGGTTGTGGCGAAAGTTTCAAAGCATGAAAAACTTTTTTGATTTATTTTCATTGCCTACAAATTTTTCAATCGATCTCGACACGCTCGAAAAAAAATATTTTGAATTTCAGAAAAAATTTCATCCCGATAAATCTGATGATAAATCTGGCGACAAATCTGATGAAATTGAACAATCAATCGCTATCAACGAAGCTTACGAGGTTTTATCAAATCCACTCAAGCGCGCGGCACATATTTTGCGCCTGAATGGTCTTGATGTTGAGAATGATGTAGTGGCTCCAAAAGTAGATCAGGCAACGCTTCTTGAGGTTTTTGAAATGCGTGAATCTGGAGATCTTTCCGCGAAAGATTTGTCGCAAAAAATAAAATCCTTGCTCGAAGAAGTTTCTAAAAATCTTGGAAATAAAAACTTCGCATCGGCTGCGCAAATTTTAATCAGAGCAAAATATTTCGAAAAAACTTTGCAGGATTTGAAGGTAAAAAAATGGCACTAATAAAAATCTTAGAACCAGGCGCAAGCCAAGAGAATGAAAGAGAAAACGAGATCGTAATTGGTATTGATCTTGGCACCACTAACTCACTTGCTGCAATTATTGTGAATGAAAAAGTCAGATTTTTTGTTGATGAAAATGGCCGCGATATTCACCCCTCAATCGTCACTTACGGCGATAAAAAAATCTCCTCGATCAAGCGCTTTATGGGAGTAGGCTTCACCGAACTTGAAGGCATAAAACTCGCTCCTTCAGAAGTTGCTGCTGAGATCTTAAAGCACTTAAAAAAACTCGCCGAAAAACAGCTAAAAACTGAGATCAAAAAAGCTGTTATTACTGTTCCTGCTTACTTCGACGAAACCGCAAAAAACGCGACGAAACTTGCAGCCAATTTGGCTGGCTTAGAAGTTTTGCGTCTAGTCAACGAACCTACGGCGGCGGCCCTCGCCTACGGTCTCGATAATGATGCAGAAGGCACTTACTGCGTTTACGATTTAGGCGGAGGAACTTTCGACGTCTCAGTTTTAAAAATGCAAAAAGGCATTTTTAAAGTACTCGGAGTTGCTGGAGATAATGCTTTAGGCGGAGATGATTTTGATGATTTAATTTCCAAGCATCTTGGTGTGAGTCGCGCTGAAGCCAGGAAAATCAAAGAAGAACAAACTATTGATCAAGCGCTATTCGAAAAACTAATCTTCGAAAAACTCGAAAAAACTTTCACGCTCACGAAAAATCTTCTCGATGACCTCGATCTCGAAAGCGCTGATATTAAAGGAGTCATCACAGTTGGTGGCTCAACTAGAATTCCTCTAATCAAGAAAAAACTCGCAGAAATTTTTGGTGTAGAAAAAGTTTTGGATGAGATCGATCCAGATCGCATCGTCGTTGCTGGCGCAGCTTGGCAGGCTCACAACTTAAGCGGAAATTCTGAAAATCTTTTACTTGATGTTGTGCCACTTTCACTCGGAATCGAGATGATGGGCGGAATAGTTGATAAAGTTATCTTTCGTAACTCAACGATTCCGATGGCACTTACAAAAGAATTCACAACCTACGCTGATAATCAAAGCGGAATGAAGTTACACATCGTGCAAGGTGAGCGCGAATTAGCTGCTGATTGTCGCAGCTTGGCCAATTTTGAAATAAAAAAGATACCGGCGATGAAAGCTGGATTGGCGCGCGTTGCCGTCACTTTCAAAATTGATGCCGATGGGCTTTTAACAGTTTCTGCAGAAGAGAAATTTACCGGAGAAAAACAGGAAATTTTAGTAAAACCAAGTTACGGATTAAGCGAAGATGAAGTAAAAAAAATGCTGCTTGACTCGTTGCAAAATTCTAAAGCTGACATCTCGAATCGCTTACTAATTCAAACCATCACCGATTCAAATCACGACATCGCGATCTTGCAAAAAGATTTAGAAAAATATGTGGGCGAGGATAAAAAATTGATCGCAGAAAAAATTCAAAATTTAGAAAATCTAATCAAAGAAAAAGCCTCGCGTGACATGATTTTAGAGGCTAAAGAAGAGATGGAAAAAGCAGCAGAAAATCTAATTTTAGAAAAGGTTAATGCAGTTTTAGACAAGGGGATTGTTGGGAAGAGAATTGATGTGGTTTAGCTATCACCATCTATCTGCTATGAAAATTAAGAAAAACGGGTTTGGCGCTCTTACCTTTTACGCTAGTACTCGGTTGCCGACTTGTCTCCGCATCCGCTGTTCTTGCTGAATTATACTGGTCTTTTCTCTTATCAAAAACAGCTGATGTGCCTACCGGATTGCCCCTGGATAAATTCGCCTGATCTCGAAAAGTCAAATTCTCAGAATGACTCCAACTTGGACCTGATTCACCATTAACAAACCGAGCAAAAGAAGAGCCTTCAGGTCTCTTTGGAGCAGTGCTAGGCCGAGCTTGTGGCAATGGAGGCTGTTTTTCGTCAACAGCTCTAATGTCTTTTTGTTTAACAAAAACATTTGACGTACCTACCGAATTGCCTCTTAACAAATGAGCCTGATCACGCGAAGACAAACCATCCCATCTCCGACCTGATCTGCCATTCATCAAATCAGCAAGATTACCTTCACCACCTTTTACTTCTTGCTTAGTTTTTGATTTATGGTGACTCCCAATTTCTCCACTTGATGTAGAGTAAGGATCATATTCTTTATTATCTTTTGGCATGTCCTTATCAAACTTAATTCTAAAAATCGCTTCATGAGCAGGTTAAAGAAATAAATCGATAGAAATTAATCTGCACCAAAAACTTCTTCATCTCTTACCCAGCCTTTTTTGCCAGATACCTCGAGAGCACACCAGCGCTCGATGCATTTTAAATAATCACCAATTACGTTATTTTCTAAGCGAAAAATAATGCGAGATTTTTCGTTATTTTTTTTCTGTAAATTTACGAAGCCTTTAGTTGTTCGAATCATCAGAGTGCGTTTTTTAGTGATAAGACTTTGCATCACCCAACCACTCTGCCCTTCGTAATCTTTGATCTCATTCCAAT
>CAMBFP010000085.1 GCA_945865745.1 Rhizobium sp. Q54
AATCTTTTTAAAATCTTGGTTATTGGCGGCTCGGGCGGGGCAAAAATTTTTAGCGAAATTTTGCCTAAATCTTTTTTTAACTTAAGCGAGCGCCTCAAAGAAAAAATTCAAGTCATTCAGCAATGCAGAGCTGAGTTGGTTCAAGAGACTTTTGATCAATACAGATCTTTTAATATTAACATCATAACCGACTCTTTTTTTGACAACATGTCGCTGTTGTTGCGTGATGCGCATCTAGTAATTGCAAGGGCGGGGTCGTCATCTATTGTGGAATTTTGTGCGGCAAAAAAGCCGATGATTCTAATTCCATTCGCTGCTTCTGCGGACAATCACCAAGAAAAAAATGCGCAATATCTCGAAGAAAATGGCGCGGCAATAATCGTGAAAGAAAGTGAGTTTACGATCAATGCAGTGAATGATTTATTAAAAAATCTAATCGATGACGAGGCTCGATTAAGAAAGTTATCTGATAATGCTGGAAGCCTTGCTAATCTTGATGCAACGCAGAATTTAGCGAGGGTATTAAATGACTGAGACTGTTCAAAAATCCTTTGGTGAAATTCTTCGAAATAAGCGCGAAGAATTGCGTATGGAAATTACTGAAGTGAGTTCGCATTTACGCATTAAACCCACTGATATTTCGGCGATTGAGAATGATGAAATCATCAAAATAACTACTCACATTTATATTCCGGGATTGCTTCGTTCTTACGCAAAATTTTTGCGAATTGATGAAAAAATTATCGAAGAACAAATCAAATTTTTGCATCTCAAATCCAATGTCGACAACAAGAGGCACTTGCTTGTTAATATTGGCGAGGGGGATCATTTAGCGCCGAATAAAAATTTTTCTTTTCACGCTCTGATCATCGTATTGGCGCTGATATTGCTACTTTTTCCGATCTATAATCAATGCGAAGATAAAAGCGATTTTATCACCAATCCCGACTTAATTTCACAACTTAACAGCGTCTCATTAGATGACAGATAATGAACTGGAAATTCCAGAGGAAAACATAAACCAGAACGATTCCGACGTTGGGGATGCTACAACTAAAGGTTTGCGCTCAGAGACTTTGCGCATCGCCATTCTGGTGTTTTTTTCTTTGACATTATTAGTTTTTATTGCGCCGTATTTTTTGGATAATTCGGCACTCAAATTTCAATTGGCGCAAAAATTAAGTCAGTCGTTGCAAACAAAGTTAGAGATTCATGGCAAGGTGCGAGTAGCCTTGATTCCTAGTCCCAAGATCATTGTGAACGATGTTGTTTTGAAGAATTATCGCCCAAAATTTTCAGAAAAATCTTACGATTTTTATGCTAAATCTGTCGAGGTGCGTTTTCCAATTTTTAACTTTTCGGATGACGTTAGCGTAAGTAAGATAATTTTTGTCGATGCATTAGCGGCAAGTTATTACAGCGATGAAAAAGCGCCTCCGCGCCAAGATGATCTCGCTAAAATAATTTCTGATTTTGCTCAAAATTCTACTGAAGATGAGAAAAATTTGGGATCAGGAATGAGTGCTAAACTATTTTCTATTGACGATCTCTTTTCGTCGATATCCTTGAAGTCAGGACTTCCAAGGGTTGTTGTGAAAAATGGTCAAATGATTTCTTACGACAAATTTCTACGCAAAAAAGAAACAACTTCAATTGATGCCACCGCAGAAATTTCTGAACAAAAAATCGCGGCGGATGGGAAATTCAGTAATCAAAATATCCCCAGCGATTTCAAACTTGTGGCCATATTTAATTCTAAATCAGGTCAACAAGACTCGTCATTTGATCTGGTTTCTCCAGTTCTAGAATTGCACGTAAAAGGTAATTTTATTTCGGCGAATAAAGGATTATTAAAAAGTGATTTTAGCGGAAAAATGGATGCTGAAATTATGGAGTTAAAATCTTTTTACCAAAGCTACATCGACAGCAATGGCGTGATTTCCGCGAAATTAAAATATAACTCCAAGCCAATAAAGATTAGTGCCGAGATTGATAGCGCGACTCAGGAAATTTCTGTTAATAATTTAAAAATTGCTTCTGATTTAGTTAACGGAGGTGGTCGAGCTTACTTTAATTTAGCTAATAAAACCTCCGTTGCGGATATTGCGCTAGACCTAGAGAATCTTGATCTAGACGGGATTTGGTCAAGTGAACTTGTTACGATTACATCGGGTACGATGGGCGGCAATGTTCCTAAAGTTCCTGACAATGGATCTGATGATGAAGTTGTTCTCGTTCAGTCTAGCGAAGATTTGTTGGAAAAAAATAATGCGCTCAACGTCGATCTAAATCTTATTAAAAAAATCAAAGACCTCGACCTCACCACTGAAATTTCTGTGAAGAAAATCAAATATTTGGCCGGTGAAATTCTGGATGCAGATCTTTATTTTAGCACCTCTGCAGATGGCGATATAATGGTCATGCCGGCTATTTTTAAAATTCCTGGAGAGGGTGTTGTGCGCCTTAGTGGCGTTTTTGATAACAGCACTCTGACATCGAAATTCATCGGAAAACTTGATGCTCACGGCAAGAGCCTCAAAGAAATTTTGCGTTGGCTAAAAATTGAATCACAAAATTTAAAACTCGATGCGCTCAATGAATACGATACTTATTCGGATGTGATGATTTTGCCAAATAGCGTCACTCTTAATAATTTTTATCTGAATCTTAACGAGAATAAGAGTGAATTTTCTGGAGAAATGAAGCTTGAAAATGATGGCAAAGCAATCAATTCATCCGGACGTTTTCACGTTAATAGTTTGAACGTTGATGATCATTTTTTAATCTCTGGTCAGAACACTTATTTTTCTCCTGGCCTACTGTTAAAAAAATTATTTTGGTTAAATGACGTTTCTTCGAGTAACGCCTTTGATTTGAGCTTCGATAAGTTGATTTACAAAAAAGAAGAGTTTGGTGAGCAGTCTTTCAAATTCATGATTAGGCGTGGTTACATCGAGATCGCTGACCTAAATTTACAATCACCAAAAACTGATTTTAAGGCGAACTTTTCTGTGGATATTAGCGAGCAAAATCCGCGCTTGATGATCAAGATTGACGCGAAAAAATTTCATTATGAAACGCCAGAATCTGAAAAAAATTCGGATAAAAAAATTAACTCATTTGATCAATTTTTTGGACTACCTTCGCTTGAAGGATTTGCCGGAGAGGTTAATGCAAATCTTACAGAAGCTCAGATTGATGGGGTGCAAATTAATTACGCCAAGTTGTTTGGTAAATTGAAGGATGGAAATATTGACGAGGCCACATTTTCTGGCGAATTTTATGGCGGAAAATTTTCTTACTCGGGCGTGCTCGGTCTTAAAATTAACAAGACTATTAACGGCAATATCTTGTTTGAAAATGCCAGTCTGAATCCTTTATTGTCTGATCTCTTTGGGATTAATTCCATTACTGGCGTAGGTAATTTTGCAGCAAATATTACGGCGGTCGCAAACAGTAAAAGTGAATTTTCGAAGCAGTTAAAAAGCGAACTTAAATTTAGCGCTAATGTACCGAGCATTGAGGGATATGGCTTGAGCGACTTAGTTAGAAAAATGTTTGCGCCACAAACTTATCGTCAGGAATTACTCACCCCGGAAAAACTTTTATTTAATCCAGAAGCAAAAACTATTTTTAAACAAGCTAGCGGAACGATTCAGATTAATGGCGGTAAGGATGGAAAAGTGAGAATAAATATTTCCGCTCCGGCGATGAATGGAATTTTGTCGGGCACATTTAGCGCTGAAGATAGAGTGATCGACCTTCTTTTTAATGCGATTTTCTTAACTGGAGATGCGACAAAACAAACGCCGATCAATATTGCCACCAATCTTCGTGGTAAGACTGATAATATTTTACAGAGCACTAATATTGATCAGGTCAGGCAGTATCTGGGTTTATCAACTATGGAAAAATCTATAATCGTAGCAACTCCGTAAATTCAAGTT
Source organism: Rhizobium sp. Q54 (assembly GCA_945865745.1). Classification (GTDB taxonomy): domain Bacteria; phylum Pseudomonadota; class Alphaproteobacteria; order Rickettsiales; family UBA1997; genus UBA2645. The sequence goes on from CAMBFP010000085.1 coordinate 3,948, forward strand.
TGAAATAATCTAAAACTACTCTTTCTAGATTTTCCCTCGTCATTCTTTGGGGCAGTAGTTAGGAATTAGAGGTAAAAAAGTAGCGCTTTTAGAGCTATTACAAGTCGAACTGAGGAACAAAAAATAATAGAAAATGATGAAAATTTCAGTGCAGAAAATTTTAGAACGAAAATTAAGTCCCTTGGTAAATCCCCCGGGTGGCGAAAAAATTATTTGCCTTACTGCTTACACTTTTCCAGTAGCAAAAATTCTTGATGAATATTGCGATATTATTTTAGTCGGAGATACGCTTGGAATGACGATTTACGGTCTTCAAAACACCATCGAAGTGAGTTTGGAAATGATGATTAATCACGGCAAAGCGGTGGTGAGGGCGGTAAAAAAATCTTTAGTTATTGTTGATCTGCCTTTTGGAACTTACGAAAAATCTCTCGAGCAAGCTTTGGAATCGGCACAAAAAGTAATTAATGAGACGGGATGTGATGCTATTAAAATTGAGACTTCGCGTGATTTAGTCGCCACAGTAAAATTTCTTGTCGAAAATAAAATTAACGTGGTTGGACATGTTGGATTATTGCCACAGCAAGTAGAAGAAATGAGCGGTTATCGCTATCAAGGTCGCGACGAAAATTCGGCAAAAGAAATTTTAGAAACGGCAAAATTAATTGCCGAAGCTGGCGCTTTTGCTTTAGTAATTGAGGCAGTTCCTGCGGATCTTGCGACGAAAATTACGCAAGCAATTTCAATTCCAACGATTGGTATCGGAGCTTCTGCAGAGTGTGACGGACAGGTGTTGGTGATTGATGACTTACTCGGACTCAATCAAGAATTTAAGCCGCGTTTTGTGACTCGTTACGAGAATTTGGCAGAAAAAATTTCAGCGGCGGTTGCGAAATTTTCTGTCGACGTGAAGACAAAGAAATTTCCAGCGAAAGAGAATCTGATTTAAATTTTATATCCGATATTGATCAGCTCATCTTTATTAAATCTTTCGTCATTCTCGATTTTTTTATCGATCATAAATTCCATC
>CAMBFP010000086.1 GCA_945865745.1 Rhizobium sp. Q54
CCTCTAGTTATGCTTGATGGCGGACGTTTTGCAACCTCGGATTTAAACGAGCTTTATCGCCGCGTAATCAACCGCAACAACCGCCTTCGTCGTCTTTCTGAACTTGGCGCGCCTGAAATTATCATCAAAAATGAGAAACGCATGTTGCAAGAGGCTGTTGATGCCTTGCTTGACAACGGTCGCTCTGGAGCAATTGTAAAAAACTCTAACAAGAAACCTTTCAAGTCGCTTTCTGACATGTTGAAGGGTAAGCAAGGTCGCTTCCGTCAAAACCTTTTGGGTAAGCGGGTAGACTACTCTGGTCGTTCAGTAATCGTGGTTGGTCCAGAATTAAAATTGCACCAATGTGGATTGCCTAAAAAAATGGCGCTCGAATTATTCAAGCCTTTCATCTATTCGAAGCTCGAACTTTACGGAAAATCTCCGTCGATTAAGGTTTCTAAAAAAATGGTCGAAGCTGAAAGGTCGGAAGTTTGGGACATCCTTGATGAAGTAATTAAAGAACATCCAGTTCTTTTAAACCGCGCCCCAACTCTGCACAGACTTGGTATTCAAGCTTTTGAGCCCGTTCTTACAGAAGGTAAAGCGATCCAACTTCACCCGCTAGTTTGCGCCGCTTTCAACGCCGATTTTGACGGTGACCAAATGGCCGTTCACCTTCCTCTTTCAATCGAAGCGCAAGTTGAAACTCGCGCCTTGATGATGTCGACAAACAACATTCTCAGTCCTGCAAATGGTAAGCCAATTATCGTGCCTTCGCAAGATATCATCCTTGGTTTGTACTACATGACTATGGAAGCGAGAGATTTTGCCAAAACTAAGTCGCGACCTATTTCGGATAATTACGAAATGTATCACGCACTGAACGGCAAGGTAATCTCTGTGCATGATAAAATTCTTTACCGCTACGTAGTTAAAAGTGCTGACGGAGAAAAATCATTCGAGCGCGTCGAAACTAGTGCAGGGCGCGTGATGCTCTATAACATCTTGCCAACAGCAATGAAGGGCAATTTTGAAACAGTTAATAAGGCAATGACTAAAAAAGCAGTCACCAACCTTATTGATACCGTTTACCGTAATTGCGGACAGAAAGAAACCGTGATGTTCTGCGATCGCATCATGACTCTTGGTTTTGACAACGCATGCACAGCGGGTATATCGATTGGCAAGGACGACATGATCGTTCCGCCAACAAAGCAACAGCACGTAACCGAGTCATTCGACAAGGTAAAAAGATTAGAAAAACAATATCGCGAAGGTTTGATCACAGCGGGCGAGCGTTACAACAAAGTCGTCGATGAATGGACAAGCTGCACCAGCAAGATCTCGCGCGAAATGATGTCAATTATTTCAACTTACGATACTCCGATTACCGCCAACTCCATCTTTATGATGGCGGACTCTGGAGCTCGTGGTTCAGAAAGCCAAATAAAGCAAGTTGCCGGTATGCGCGGTCTAATGGCTAAACCATCGGGCGAAATTATTGAAACTCCAATCATCTCGAACTTCAAAGAAGGTCTAAGTGTGATGGAGTATTTCATCTCAGCTCACGGTGCGCGTAAAGGTTTGGCAGATACTGCCTTGAAAACAGCAAACTCAGGTTATTTAACCAGAAGATTGGTCGACGTTTCTCAAGATTGTATCGTGCTCGAAGAAGATTGTGGCACTGACGAAGGCGTTCTTATCGAGTCAGTAATTGACGATGGCAGAACAATTGTCTCACTTGCAGAAAATGTTTTAGGACGCGTTCCGCTCGAAGACATTAAGACAGAAGATAAGAAAAAAGTTATTGTTAAAGCCGGAACAATGATTGACGAAGCCTTGTCTGAAGCGATTGAAAAGGCTGGCGTTAAATCAATCAGAGTGCGTTCAGTATTGACCTGCAAAACTCCAAATGGAATTTGCGTAAAATGCTACGGACGTGATTTAGCTACCGGTGATATCGTTAGTATTGGCGAAGCTGTGGGCGTAATTGCTGCTCAATCGATCGGCGAGCCAGGAACTCAGCTAACAATGAGAACTTTCCACATTGGTGGTGCGGCGCAAAGAGGAGCTGAACAATCTTCAATTTCTGCAATTTCTGACGGTAAAGTTAAAATTTCTGACAAAGGAACTATCATTGATCGCGACGGCAGAATTATTGTCATCAGTCGCAACTCTGAAATCACCTTGGTCGACAAAGATCAAAAAGAAATTCACAGTTACAGATTGCCTTATGGTTCGGTGATCACCCACAAGCACGGTTCGGAAGTTAAGAAGGGAGACCATCTTGCTGAGTGGGATCCTTACAATATTCCAATCGTTGCCGAAGCTAGCGGCGTAATAAAATATAACGATCTCGCTGAGAATGTTTCTTTGCGTGAAAAGATTGATGAGTCATCAGGGGTTTCTACCAAAATTGTAATGGATTGGAAGCAGTACAGTAAGCAAGATCTCAAGCCAAGGTTGACAATCACCAAAGACAAAGAAGATGCGCTGAAAGAGTATAATCTTTCAATGCACACGATAATTAGCGTTTCTAATGGAGACGAAGTTAAAGCTGGTGACGTGATTGCAAGAATTCCAAAAGAATCTTCAAAGACTCGCGATATCACTGGTGGTCTACCGCGCGTTGCTGAGTTGTTCGAGGCTCGCAAGCCAAAGAATGCTTCGGTAATGAGCGATGTTGATGGTCGTATTGAGTTTGGTAAAGATTACAAAACCAAGCGTCGTATCATCGTGCGTCCGGAAGATGCATCGCAAGAGCATTTCGAATATAGCATTTCCAAAAACAAACACTTATTCGTTGGCGAAGGCGACTCTGTTAAGAAGGGTGATGTATTGGTCGATGGTAATCCAGTTCCGCACGACATTTTGCGCATCCAAGGCATACAGGCATTTACTTCTTACATGGTTAACGAAGTACAAAAAGTTTACCGCATGCAAGGCGTGAAAATCGACGACAAGCATATTGAGGTAATTCTCAATATGATGTTGAAGCGCGTTGAAGTGTTTAACTCCGGCAACACAACTTTGCTTGCTGGCGAATATGTTGATCGTGACGTTCTCGAAGAGATTAACAGCAAAATGATAGCCAGCAAAATGAAGCCAGCACAATGCGTTCCTGTGTTGCTTGGAATCACCAAGGCTTCATTACAAACCAAGTCATTCATCTCTGCGGCTTCCTTCCAAGAAACTACACGAGTGCTTACCGACGCTGCAGTGCAAGGTAAGATCGATAACCTTCGCGGCTTGAAAGAAAATATTATTGTTGGCCGCCTGATTCCTGCGGGAACTGGCCTGATGGCAAGCAAATATCGTCAAGCAGCTGGTCAAAAGGCTGAAGAAGTTGCGTCTTAAATAATTGAGCCGCGGGATGGGATTTTATCTTGTTCCGCGGTTTTTTTTGAGCTTATTAAGCTTGCGTTTAAAATTTTCTAATACCCGCTCATCCCAATAGCCACAAGGCCCGATGACAATTAAAATTCAAAGCAGTTTTTTTGCCAAATTTAAAAAGAATCGCCGCGGATATTTTTCTTTTTTAGTTTTTTCCCTCCTCTTTTTTGCCACCTTATCTGCCGAATTAATCGCGGGTGAAAAGCCTTTGTTGATGAGTTTTGGGGGCGAGTTTTATTTTCCAATTTTCCAAGAAATTTCTGAAGAAAAACTTGGCGGAGTTTTTGAAGCCCCTGCTGATTTTCGCGATCCCGCAGTCCAAAAATTAGTTGAAAAAAACGGCTGGATGATTTTTCCGCCAATTAAATTTTCTTACGACACGATCAATTACGCAATCAATACTCCTGCGCCTTCAAGACCTGCGGCAGAAAATCTTTTTGGTACAGATGATCAAGGTCGCGACGTTTTGGCCCGCGTGATTTACGGCATTCGCATTTCGCTAATTTTCGGTCTAATCCTTACGATTTTTTCCGCCGCTTTGGGGATTTTTCTTGGTGCGATCCAGGGATATTTCGGCGGCCTGACCGACCTGATTCTGCAGCGCTTCATGGAGATTTGGTCAAGCATGCCGGTTTTATTTTTGCTGATTATTTTATCATCAATCATTGAGCCAAATTTTTTTACCCTGCTCGGCTTGATGCTTTTGTTTAGCTGGATGGCGATGGTTTCTTACGTACGTGCAGAATTTTTGCGTTTACGTAATTTTGATTTTGTTCGCGCCAGTCGTGCGCTTGGCGCTTCACACTCACGAATTATTTTTCATCATATTTTGCCAAATGCCTCGCCAATTATTATTGCCAATTTGCCATTTTTGCTTGCCGGCGCAATTACAACTTTAACTTCTTTAGATTTTCTTGGCCTCGGCCTGCCAGCTGGATCATCATCTCTCGGCGAATTGCTGGCGCAGGGTAAAAATAATTTAAATGCCTACTGGCTTGGCATTGTTGGATTTGCAACCATTACTCTAATTCTAACTTTGCTCGTCTTTATTGGCGAAGCGTTACGCGATGCCTTTGACACGAGAAAAGCCTAAGCAATCGCACAAGAACTAGGACCGAAACAATCCCCGCTTCTTATTCCGACATCTTTTAATCTTGCTCGAAAGACTTCATCTCCTGAGTCAAATCCATGATTCTGCAATAGTCTAATTACCTCATTTGCCTGTTTGCGTTTTGTTGATCGCGGATCTGTTGCCGCTTCAGAAATCTCAAGAGCTAAGCCAAGATATTTTGCTCTAATTTCATCAGTTAGTTTGCTGCCACTGGGAGCTAACACAACATTTGCCGGGCGACTATCTTCCATATCGAACAGACTACTTCTCCTGTGCTCTGATGATAATCCGCTGCCAGTGCTAGCCAAAGTTTCTTCTAAACTACGAAAGTCTTCAATTTTAAAATTTTCGAGCAGTTTTTCTAATTTTTCTAAATTCTGTTCTTTGATTAAGTTAGTAAGAACGCCGCCGGCAACTTTGCTAAACTTATTTAGGCATTGTT
>CAMBFP010000087.1 GCA_945865745.1 Rhizobium sp. Q54
CTCACCAGCAACATGAATTTCTTTTCTACCCCGCGCTCACATGTTGTTTGGGATCTAAAAAAACTTGAAACGACGGGTGGGGTGTTGTTGTGGAATGCAAATTCTCAGGGCGATCAGTTGCCGGAATATTTTCGTGAAAAAATCTCCGCAAAAATTATAATTCAAAAACCAATTATTTTGCCCTACATTAAATTTACAGACTCGCCGCCATACCGCGCGGGTTGGGCTATCGTGACCTCGAACAATAATTAAATTTCCTTGTGATCTCAAGTTCAAAACCATAAATTTTTTTTATCCAAATTCTGCGATTAACGACTTCTTCCATGTATCTCGAACATTTAAAAATTCTTCTCCAAGTTCCCGACCTCGCTTCAAAAAAATGGATCTACCAGCAGTACGACTCGCAAGTGATGAATGACACTATTCAAACTGGCGGAGATGCTGCGATTGTGCGCGTTCATGGCACAAAAAAAGCTTTGGCAATTACCACAGATTGTACTCCGCGTTACGTCGAAGCTGATGCTTTTGAAGGTGCTAAACAGGCGGTTGCAGAGACCTACAGAAATATTTCTGCAGTTGGCGGTAAGCCATTGGCGATTACGAATTGTTTGAATTTCGGCAATCCGCAAAAGCCAGAAATTATGGGTCAAATTGTGCGCGCAATTCAGGGAATTACTGAGGCTTGCAAGGTTTTAGATTATCCAGTCGTTTCGGGAAATGTTTCGCTCTACAATGAAACTGATGGTAAGGCGATTCAGCCAACTCCGGCGATTGGAGGAGTTGGTTTACTTAAAGATTTTAACAAAAGATGCAGCACTAAATTTAAAATGCTCGGCGATGAAATTTTTGTTATTGGCGCAACCGTCGGACACCTTTCTTGCTCACTTTTCGAGCGCGAAATTTCAAAAACAGATGGCGAAAAAAAACCGCCAAAAGTTGATTTGATCGAAGAGAAGAAAAATTCTGAATTTGTGCGAGAACTAATCGAGAGCGCCACAATCAACGCTTGCCACGATATTTCTGATGGTGGTTTGCTCGTTGCTTTGTTTGAGATGTCGAGCAGAGAACTTGGTTGCGAAATTGATTTTTCTAAAATGGATAGCGCCACTTTATTTGGTGAAGATCAAGCAAGATATCTTGTCGCCGTTGATTCTTCGATGGTCAAAGAATTAAAAAAATTAGCCGAAAAAAAATCTGTAGTGCTTTATAAAATCGCCTCTGTGGTGAAGGAAAAAATCAAAATTGGTGAAGAAAAAATAACAGTTAGAGAGTTACAACATCTAAACGAAGCTGTTTTTGAAAATAAATTTTAGCAGTTTCGCAAAATGAAAACAGCCACCAAAGCATTTCGTTACACATCATTCGCTTTGGAAATTTTAGAGAGAGTTTTGGGTTCAAAATTTTCAGTTCAGGGTTTAGAAAAATTACCACAACATCCGGTGATGTTTGTCGCTAATCACTTCACGCGTTCAGAAACATTTTTTATTCCCTACCTTATCTACAAACGCACTGGTCGTCAGGTGCGATGCCTTGCTGATGAAAGTCTTTATTCCGGAATTCTTGGTAAATTTTTACATTCTATTGGCGCCGTTTCAACTAAAAATTCTAAACGCGACAACATCATTTTGCACGATCTCATCAGTGGTGAATATGATTGGATGATCTATCCCGAAGGCAGCATGATCAAGAGCAAAGAGATCAAGAATGAAGGCTCTTTTATGAGTTATACGCCTTATCGCATTGGTCCGGTGCGCACTGGTTCAGCGGTGTTGGCATTGAAGTCGCAGCTTTATCGCGAAAATCTTAGCGAAGCTTTTGAAAATAATAATTTTGATTCTTTGCGCGAGTTAGAAAAAAACCTAAACACTTCTTATCGTCAATATTTCAAAGAGATAAACACTTACGTGGTGCCGCTTAACATCACTTATTATCCGATTCGTCCAGGAGAAAATAAGGTTAAAAAATTAATCTCGCGCCTGATTAAAAAAGTCCCAACCCAACTGGCAGAAGAGTTGGAGATTGAAGGAAATCTTCTTCTTGGGGCAGATATTAACGTGAGCTTTGGCGAGCCAATAAATTTAGCAGAATACGCCAAGGTAACGCGTGGCAAGATTAAGCAGTTGCCGATCATTCAATCCGAAACAAAAAATAATTTTATCCTGCGTTATTTGCGTTCGCGTCTGACTTCAGATTTTATGGAGCAGATTTATTCTAATATTCAAATCAATCTCGATCATATTTTTGGCGCGGCATTACATCATTTTGACGAAACGGAAATCGAAATCGGGCGCTTGAAACGCGTAGTTTATTTGACAGCGTCAATGTTGCAAAAGAGTAAAAGATATCGCCTTAACCGCAGTTTATTCGAAGAAAATTTGGTGAAAATTTTTATCGATGAGCCGCATCAAGAATTTGACAGCGTTTTTAATCTAGCCTGTAAACAAGGTGTAATTGAAGAAGTTTTTGGTGGTAAGATTCGAATCAAAAAATCTGCTTTTGAAAAAAAGTGCGACTTCCATGAAATCAGGCTGGAGAACACTTTGCAGGTTATTGCCAACGAATTTTTCTTACTCGAAGGCGCGAATGCTTTGGTTAAGCGTAATGCAAAAATTTCTGATGAAGAGCTGCGCAAAAAAGTTTTTAACGAAATTTATCATTACGATTTGGCAAATTTTGATCGAGATTACGACATCAATTTTGATAAAAATCTTTCCAAAGATAAGTCGATCGGTGCGCCATTTTTTTTAGATTCACGAGTTAAGGCATCGGCAAAAGTTAGAGCAACCGCGATTCTTCTTGTTCACGGATACAAATCAGCGCCAAAAGAAGTTGCGGCTTTAGCGGATTTTTTGAACGGATTTGGTTTGAAGGTTTATGCCGTAAGGTTACGCGGTCACGGCACGGCTCCAGCTGATCTAAAGGATGTTACTTGGCAAGAATGGTACGATTCAGTGCAGCGCGGTTATGCGGCATTACAAAATATCGCGACAAGAATTGTGATTGTTGGTTTTTCAACTGGAGGTTTACTCGGCTTGCTTTCTTGTGCTCACAAAAAAAACTATGCTAAAAAACTTTGCGGAATCGTTTCGATTAATGCGGCGACTAAGCTAGTTAGCATCAAAGCGCGCATGGTTCCAGGCATTAATTTTTGGAATGAAATGCTCAACAAATTTCATATCGAAAAAGGCAAGTTTGAATTTATTGATGACGTTCCAGAAAATCCTAAGATCAACTACGGACGCAACTACATCAAAGCAGTAAATGAGTTAGAAAAATTAATGGCGATTTGCGAAGGGAATTTACAAGATGTGATCGTACCGGCTTTGGTTATTCAGGCTGATTGTGATCCGGTTGTTGATCCACAAAGCGGCAAAACAATTTACAAAAAAATTAATTCCACGCAAAAATTTCTTGCCGAACCAAATTTTTCTAATCACGTCATCATTAATTCCGAAGGTAAGGAAGAGGTGTTCGAAATGATCAGAGAATTCTTGGCAAAGATTAAAATCATTTAAAGCAATGAAATCAAAACCGAAAAAAAGGCCAGATCCAGAGTTAGAGCAGGATGATGACGATGTAGAAGTAGAGGATGATGGTCCGGAAATTGCCGCAGGAAAAAAGAGTAAAGTTACGGTAATTGCCGCTTCTACGGTTCTAACCGTTTTGGTGATTTATTTTTTCTTCATCAAAGAAAATGCCCCGAAAGAAGATTTGTTAAAAGTCGCGGTGCCAGAAATTGCTAATGTCGCTAGTTCCGAGAGTGGTAAATCTCCTTTCGAGATAGAGGTGCCAAAAGATGAAATTAAAACGAATGTTGATATTCTTGCTCAGCCAGCAACTCCCGATCTGCCAACCTTGCCGGAATTACCTAAAGACGCTACAGCTCCAGAAAAGATCGATTTGACTGAAGATAAAAAACAAGCTGAGCAACAGTTACCAACGCAACAACAAGTAGGGCAGCAACAGCAACAAGTGGGATCTAATTTGAGACAAGAATCTGCTCAAAACAATCCGGGGCAAGACCCTCAAGTGGATAAAAAATTAGATCCGCGTTACGCGCCGATTGTGATTTTTTCTGGGGTTACTGAAGGAGCGACTATTCCTTCACGAGGAGTTGGTTATGAAAACAATATTGTCGGGATCAAAAAAAATTCGATTGATGAGTTGCAAACTACAACAACAGCTGTTTCCGCAACTCGCATCTCTGACCTCGCCCATACTATCGCACAAGGTAAGTTGTTGACGGCGGTTTTAGAGACTGCGATCAATACCGAGTTGCCCGGTTCGGTGCGCGCGGTTATAAGTCGGGATGTTTTTGGTGAGGCAGGAAATGAGGTTTTGATCCCGAAAGGTTCGCGCTTGTTTGGATCTTATTCGAGTAAAGTTGCCCGAGGCCAGGGTAGGGTAGAAATTGGCTGGACGCGCTTAATTCGCCCAGATGGCGTTGACATGGCGATCAACTTTAATGCCTCTGATCAATTTGGTCGAGCTGGCTTAGTTGGCGATATCGATAATAAATATAACTCACTTATCGCGAATTCAATAATGACAAGCATGCTTGCCATTGGCGGTGTTGCGGCTGCACAAAGTATTCTTACTGACAATAGCACAACAACGACTACTACGAATCCAACACAAGGCACAACAACCTCGACAGGCAGTGCTACTAACCAAGCTCTTTACGATGTTACTAAAACCATCATCGATACAGTTGGGCAGTTAATCAGTAATACTATCGATCTTAATCCAGTTATTCGCGTTCCTCAGGGAACTAAGATTACCGTGATCGTTAATTCCGACATCACCGTTCCATCAGTAAAAAGATGAATAAAAAAACCATTAATCTCCATCTTGTTTCCGATTCAACTGGTGAAACTTTAAGCTCGGTTGCGCGTGCAACCTTGTCGCAGTTTGAAGCTGTT
>CAMBFP010000088.1 GCA_945865745.1 Rhizobium sp. Q54
ACTAATCTTTTTGCTTTGATTGAAGGCTCGCCAACGAAATACATCCGGCTCGAATCGCCGTGCCAGCCATCGACAATCACAGTTACGTCAACGTTCAAAATATCGCCGTCGCGCAGAGGTTTTTCACTTGGAATTCCGTGGCAAACAACATGATTAACCGAAGTGCAAATTGATTTTGGAAAGCCTCTGTAATTAAGTGGGGCAGGGATCGCGCCACTTGCGATAATTTTGTTGTGACAAAGTTTATTGAGCTCGTCGGTTGTTGTTCCGTCTTGAATAAAAGGTTTTACGAAATCTAAAATTTCTGCGGCCAAGCGGCCAGCAACGCGCATTTTAACGAAATCGTCAGCTGAGTGAATTGTAATTGTCATTTTTTTAGTTGATTTGAAAAGCGGCGCTGATGTAGGTTGCGCAGCTCTTTCCTTCCAATCTAAAATCTTTCAAAGCAATGGCAAGAATTACCGTTGAAGACTGCGTTACAGTCGTTCCAAATCGTTTTGAACTTTGCTTAATTGCGAGCAATCGTGCCAAAAGCATTTTGTCTGGCGCGCCGACAACGCTTGATCGCAACGAGAAGCCAGCGGTAGTTGCGCTTCGCGAAATCGCCGAACATTTAATAGACATCGACGCTGTTAAAAGAAGCATCACTCGCACCATTAGAAATCGCGGCCTAATTGAAGTTGTTGGTGCAAGCGAAGAAGTTGTTGAAAGCATTCGAGAAGAAGCTGAATCAAGCATCGAACTGAAAGACAACACTTTCGTTAGCGAAAATATTCAAGTTGACGATTAGTCTTACCAAGCCTGTTAAAGAGTGTTTTTAACAGGCTTGGGTGACAATTTCTAGATGCTCTCCTGTCCCGAATTAATCACCAAACTTCGCTCTTACCACCCCAATCTCAACGAAGCCCTTATCCAAAAAGCCTACATCTTTGCTAAAGATTCTCACGGCAGTCAGAAGCGCCATTCCGGCGATCCATATTTTTCTCATCCCGTCGCTGTCGCAGAAATTTTAACTGAACTCAAACTCGACCAAGAGTCAATCGTAACCGCGCTGCTGCATGATGTTGCTGAGGATACCGACGTTACTCTTGCAGAAATTGAAAAAGAATTTGGCGAAGAAATTGCTAAGCTTGTTGATGGAGTGACCAAGCTTGGCAAGATTGAATCTGTTCCAACCAACGAACGCGTCGCTGAAAGTTTTCGTAAATTAACTTTGGCGATGTCGGAAGATATTCGCGTGTTAATCGTTAAGCTTGCCGACCGTTTGCACAATATGCGCACGATGTTTTACGTGCCGTCGCAAGAGAAAAAAGCCAAGAAAGCGCGCGAGAGTTTAGAAATTTACGCGCAGCTCGCAGGTCGTATCGGGCTCAATAAAATAAAGGATGAATTAGAAGAATTATCTTTTGAAATTTTAGATCTTGAAGCGCGTAGTCAGATAATTGAGAAGCTCAGCGAAATACGCGAAAAAAATAAAAATCTTACCGACAAAATTCTTGAAGATCTCGCGCGCGTTTTGTGCTTAGAAAATGTTGAGCATGAAATTTCTGGTCGTGAAAAAAAACCTTACTCGATTTGGCTGAAGATGAAGAAGCAAAATATCGGCTTCCATAATCTTCACGACATCATGGCCTTTCGCATTGTGGTGAAAAATATTGGCGAATGTTACCGAGTTCTTGGGGTTATCAACTCGCGCTACAACATGATTCCGGGTACTTTCAGGGACTATATTAGCACGCCAAAAGACAATGGCTATCAGTCGATGCATCTTGCAATTCTTGGGCCCTTCAACAAAAAAATTGAAATCCAAATTCGCGACAGAAACATGCATGAGATCGCGGAATTAGGGGTCGCGGCGCATTGGCAGTATAAAGAAAAATTTGGAAAAACTGCGAAAGGATCGGTGTTAAAAACCGACAAAGAGAACGATCAATATCTTTGGATTCGAGAGCTAATTAGTCTTTTTGAAAATGCCGAAAATTCGGCTGAAGCAATGAAGGATTACAAGCTTTCTTTACACAAAGACGAGGTTTTTTGTTTCACCCCGAATGGCGATATTTTTAATTTACCGCTTGGTGCAACGGTAATTGATTTTGCTTACGCCGTGCATTCTGGAATTGGTAACGGATGCATTTCGGCAAAAATTAATGCTGTGATCGCGCCTCTCAGACAAAGGCTTGAGAATGGTGATCAAGTTGAAATTTTTACTTCAAAAAATGCCAAGCCTTCGCCGAATTGGCTGCAATTTGCTAAAACTTCCAAGGCGCGTTCAGCGATTAAACATTTTATTCGTAGCGAAAAATTTGATGAATATCAGGTGCTTGGTCGAACGATTTTAAATAAATTTTTCGCAGCAAGAAATCTTGAAATAAGCGACAAGATTTTAGAAAAAATTTTAGTAAATTTTCAGAAAAAATCTGTTGCTGATTTATGCGTTAAAGTAGCGGAGGGAGTGGTTTTGCGTCAAGATGTGGTGAAGGCAATTTACCCAGATTTTCACGAAGAAAATAAACTAAGTAAGTCAAAAAACTACGAAGCAAAAAATCTCGACGAAAAACAAAGAAAATCAGATTATTCACTCGCGATCGAAGGATTAGTTTCTGGCATGGCGATGCGTTATGCCGCGTGCTGCAACCCGATTCCGGGCGATCCAATTATTGGCATCATTAACACTGGAACTGGCGTGACAATTCACAGCCAAATTTGCCATAATCTAAAAAGCCTTGTGCTTCTGCCGCAGCGTATTCTCGATGTTTGCTGGAAGAGTGAAGATGAAATTGGCGACGAGCTTTACGCCTGCAGAATCAGAGTTGTTGTTGAAAATAAAAGTGGCGGCGTTGCTGACGTTACCAGCATTATTGCCAAGAAGCAGGTTAACATTACTCACATCAGAACTACCAATCGTTCGGCGGATGTTTTTGAAATGGTGATTGATTTGGAGGTGAAAAGTTTGGATCACCTGGAAGATATTTTATCAGCGCTGCGAATTTCGAGAAAGATTGTGGAAGTGGAGCGGGAATAAATTTTTGTCGGTCGAGCGAAATCGAGACCAAGAAAATTTGCCTTAGAAAATTTGTCTTAGAATCTTGCTTATTCTCGACTTATCTCGAACGAAAGTTTTCACAATTTTAATTTCCGATATTTAGCACAAGCGCGTAATTAGAGTCTCCGCGCCTCGCAAAAACAAAAAGTTTTTTAGTATTTTTTGCAGTTTCTTCGATTATTTCCTTGAGATGATCAATCGACTTAACCGGTATTTGATTAGCCGAAATAATCATGTCTCCAACCAAGATTCCCTTTTCTGCTGCTTCTGATTTTGGATTAATTTCGACAATGAGGCTTCCCTCAATATTTAACTCGTTTTTATCTTTTTTGATTTTGCTTTTGAATTCAGCAAGCCCGAGTCCGAGAAGCTGCCCAGAGGGTTTAAGAGCTTGTTTCTTTTCCAAGACTTTTGACTCAGGAGTTTTGATGGGCTCTGCGCGCATCTTTTCAACTTTGACTTTGAGAGTTTTATTCTTGCCTTGACGCCACACCACAACCTTTGCACTGCTGCCGATCGGATATTGCGAAACTGTTTTTGGTAAGAGCTTCATCTCATTAATTTCCTGATCATGAAATTTTAAAATGATGTCGGTCGGCAAAATTCCAGCCTTATCTGCTGGGCCGCCTTTAACTATGTCGACAACGAATGCGCCGCGTGCTTTTTCTAATTTCATTGACTCAGCGATGTCTTCCGGAACGTCTTGCACAGAGATTCCGATCCAGCCGCGCGTAACCTCACCATTTTCTTTTAGCTGCCTGATTACTTGCGCAACATTTGAAGAAGGAGTGGCAAAACCAATGCCAACATTACCACCAGAAGGCGAGAAAATTGCAGTGCTCATTCCGATTACTTCACCCTTGCTGTTAAACATTGGGCCACCGGAATTTCCTTTATTTATCGCCGCATCAGTTTGAATAAAATCATCGCTTTGGCCATTATTAATGTCGCGGCCACGAGCTGAAACGATGCCGACAGAAACTGATCCGCCAAGGCCGTAAGGATTGCCGACTACGATTGTCCAATCACCGATTCTTGCCTTGGTTGAGTCGCCAAATTTTACTGCTTTCAATTCTTTTTCGGGATTGATTTTAAGTAGAGCAATGTCGGTTTTTTTGTCGACGCCAATCACTTTAGCTTTGTATTTTGAGCCATCGTCAAGCCCCACTGTAATTTCATCAGCTTCTTCAATTACGTGATTATTAGTGACGACAAAGCCATCTTTTGAAACGATAAAACCTGAACCGATTGAAGAGATTTTTTTCTTCGAACCATTGCTGCGAAACTGCTCCTCGAGCTGTTTACGCAAATCATCGAAGAGTGGAGTTTTTGGTAATTCGCCAAGAACGATTTGATCAACAGTCACATTGCCGGTCTGCACTTCTTGAGTTGCAGAAATATTAACAACGCTTGGGATTAAATCTTCAACGACATCAGCAAAACTAGCCATCGCAACTGGCTTAGGCGGAACTTCTGCCACTTTTTTATTTTCAGCAAACGCTTGTAAAGAGAATAAAAACAAACTTAAGGCTAAGGTAAGTTTTTTCATAAATTTAGTTCTTAAAAGGGGGTCTTTTTTCTGCAAAACTAACCTCGTCATTGCGAGCGCAACGAGGCAATTCCATTATTATTTTGGATTTTGCTACTCGCTTAGTTCCTCGCAATAACGCGTTAGAATGGCTTGGTTATTTAGCGCTGTTAAAATATTTAAAAAATTCGCTGTCTGGTGAAATGATCATTTTAGTTTTTTCTG
>CAMBFP010000089.1 GCA_945865745.1 Rhizobium sp. Q54
CAGCTAACCACAATTCCTGCGGAGATTGGCAATCTTACTGCTTTGACAAGGTTGGATCTTTGCAGCAACCAGATAAACATGCTTCCTGCAGAAATTGGCAATCTTACTGTTTTAAAAAATTTAAATCTGCGCAGCAATCAACTAGAAACACTTCCTGCAGAGATTGGTAATCTTACTGCTTTAACAAACTTAGATCTTGGCTCCAACCGACTAACCACAGTTCCTGCAGAGATTGGTAATCTTACTGCTTTAACAAGTTTAAATCTTGGCTTCAACCGACTAAGCACGCTTCCTGCAGAGATTGGTAATTTTATTGCTTTGATAAATTTAGATCTTGGCTCCAATCGACTAGCTATTTTTCCTGTGGATATTTGCAATCTTACTGCTTTGAAAATTTTAGGGCTCAGTCTCAATCAGCTAAAAATCCTTCCCGAAGAGATTGGTAATCTTACCGCTTTGGAAAGTTTAAATTTTTACGGTAACCAGCTAACCACGCTTCCTAAAAAAATCGGAAATTTTGTTGTTTTGAAACGTTTAGATCTTCGCTTCAACCAGCTAAATACACTTCCTGCGGAGATTGGTAATCTTGTTGCTTTGACGGGGTTAAATATTTATGGCAACCAACTAGCCACCCTTCCTGAGGAAATTGGTAATCTTACTGCTCTGACAAGTTTAAATCTTGGCTCCAGCAAACTAACCACAATTCCAGACTCTCTACTAAATCCGCCAGAAGGATTGCATCGCAGCATCAACCTCCAAGTCAATCCAATCTCTCCAGACGAAGTTATCAGACTGAGCGCGTTAGCTCGGGCAAGAGGAGTGGCTTTAAACATGTCAATTCAAGATGCTCCCGCAGACCAAAATTAGCTGGGCACAAGAGTTACTAGATCAGAAATAACCTTTTGAAAAATATAACAACTTGAAGAGCAGAAGAGAAATGCAAGCAATGGTATGCGGTCTTTAGCTGCTAAACCGCCGCCAACAAGAGCGGAAATTAGTGTTGCAGCTCAACTACAGGAAAGTGGACCGAGAACGAGAGAGGTTTAATCGAAACTCAGTATTTAATTTAAGCCAAATTAAATTGAGATTTAGAATGGATGGGTTGTTTAAAAAATTGGCGCAAATCAAAGAGTTACCAGAGATTTTCTGTTGCACACGCGCGACAGCATTTTTAGAATACGCACCCTCACTTTCACTTCCCCAAAATTTCTAAAAAAATGACAGATAAAAACGCAATTCAAGTTGCCACAGGTAAAGACATTCAGTCAGTTTCACTAGTCTCTGAGATGAAAAAATCTTAC
Organism: Rhizobium sp. Q54; assembly: GCA_945865745.1. GTDB lineage: Bacteria > Pseudomonadota > Alphaproteobacteria > Rickettsiales > UBA1997 > UBA2645. The sequence continues at coordinate 1,302 of CAMBFP010000089.1, forward strand.
CTCGATTACGCTATGAGCGTCATCGTTTCGCGCGCTATTCCTGATGCTTGCGACGGCTTGAAGCCAGTTCACCGCCGTATTCTTTTTGCAATGTATGAAGGCAATTACGACTACAACAAACCCTTCAAAAAATCGGCAAGAATTGTAGGTGAAGTAATGGGTAAGTACCACCCACATGGTGACTCGGCAATTTACGAATCTCTCGTCCGCATGGCACAAGATTTTTCGATGCGCGTGCCATTGATTGACGGACAAGGTAACTTCGGTTCAATTGACGATGATCCGGCAGCGGCAATGCGTTACACTGAATCGCGTTTGAAAAAAGTTACTCACACCATGCTTGATGACCTCGACAAAGACACTGTCGACTTCATCCCTAACTATGACGGCCACGAAAGAGAGCCAAAAGTTTTACCAGCACGCTTCCCGAATCTTCTTGTTAACGGCTCCGGCGGGATCGCTGTCGGCATGGCAACAAACATTCCTCCGCACAATTTAGGCGAAGTGGTTGACGCTTGTTTGAGCTACATCGACAACAATGAAATCACCATTGAAGACATAATAAAAATCGTTCCCGGCCCTGACTTCCCAACTGGCGGAATCATTTTGGGTCGCGCTGGATTCGACTCTGCAGCTCGCACCGGGCGTGGCTCCGTGGTCATGCGCGGCAAACACAAAATCGAGAAAAAAGCTGGCGGAAAAGTTGCCATTATCATCGAAGAAATTCCTTACCAAGTTAACAAGGCTAAGCTTGTAGAGAAAATTGCTGAGCTCGTAAAAGATAAAAAAATCGAAGGAATCACTGACTTGCGCGACGAATCTGACCGCGAAGGAATTCGCGTCGTCATTGAGCTGCGCCGCGATGCAATGGAAGAGGTAATTATTAACCAACTTTACAGTTTCACTGAATTGCAGTGTAATTTCAGCGTAAATATGTTGGCGCTCAACCATGGCAAACCGCAGCTTCTTAACATTCTTGATGTAATCAAAATCTTCACCGATTTCCGTTTTGAAGTTACCACTCGCCGCACCAATTTCTTACTTAACAAAGCCAGAGACAAAACACATATTTTAATCGGTTTGGCCGTTGCCGTTGCAAATATCGACGAAATTGTTGAGCTCATCAAAAAATCAAAAGATGTCGTTGAAGCGAAAGAAAAACTTCTTGCTAAAGCTTGGCCAGTAGGACTCATCGAAGCAATGGTGAAGCTGGTTCAAGACAAAGGAAACATCATCAAAGCTGGTAAATTTTACTTCACTGAAATTCAAGCCAAGGCAATTCTTGAAATGCGTTTAGCGCGCTTGACCGGCCTCGAAATGGAAAAAATTACCGACGAGCTAAAATTGCTCGCCGCTGAAATTTCTACTTACCTCGAACTTCTGTCTGACCGCTTAAAAATGCTCGCTTTGGTCAAAAAAGAATTAATCGAAGTTAAGGAACAGTTTGCAACGCCACGACGCTCAACCATTGAAGATAGCGAGTTCGAAGTCGACATCGAGGATCTAATTCCGAAAGAAGACATGGTTGTTGTTGCCACAATGAACGGCTATATCAAACGCGTTCCACTTTCTGCCTACCGCACGCAACGTCGTGGTGGTAAAGGTCGCAGCGCCATGGATGTTCGCGACGAAGATGTTACAACTGACATTTTTGCGACCAACACTCACACGCCAATTCTATTCTTTTCAAACAAAGGAAAAGTTTATCGCCTCAAAACTTATAAATTACCTCTCGGCTCGCCACAAGCTCGCGGCCGCGCTTTGGTAAATTTACTTCCACTCGAACAGGGCGAAAAAATCTCAACAATTTTAGCATTGCCTGAAGACGAGTCGAAATGGCAAGAATTGAGTATTGCTTTCGCAACCTCCGAAGGTGACGTGCGCAGAAACTCCATGGATCAATTTGTTGACATTCGCTCTTCCGGCAAAATCGCCATGAAACTCGAAGGCAAGCAAGCCTTGATTGGAGTGGCTTTGTGCACTGAAGCAAACGACATGCTACTCTCAACAAAAGATGGAAAATGCATTCGCTTCCCGGTTTCTAAACTTCGCGTTTTCCAAAGCAGAAACTCTACGGGAGTCCGCGGAATCAAGCTTAGCGCCGGTAATGAAGTAATTGCTTTGTCAATTCTTCAACATGCCGGAGAAGATTCTGAAGTTAAAGACAAGTATCTGAGCATCGACCTAGAAAAGCGTCTGGCCTTGCGCGAAGCCTTGTTATTTAACAAGAATCTCAAAGAAAATCCGTCTGACGATTTGCTTGTTGTACCGCAAGAACTGCCAAAAATTAAGTCAGAATTGCCACAAGCTAAAATTGAGGAAATGGCCGAAGTTGAAGAATTCATTTTGACGATTACCGAAAATGGTTACGGCAAAAGAAGTTCGGCTTACGAGTACCGCATCACTAACCGCGGCGGCTCGGGAATCACCAACATCGTTACTTCAAAACGCAATGGCAACGTCGTCGCCAGCTTTCCTGTTGAAGTGAAAGACCATGTAATGATCATCACCGATAAAGGCACTTTAATCCGTACCGGGGTTGACTCGGTAAGAATTTCTGGTCGCAACACTCAAGGCGTAACTTTGATTAAAACCAAAAATGAAACCGTGGTGTCTGTCGCCAGAATTGCACAAACCGGCAATAATGAAGTTGATGAAGCAGAAACTGGTGAAGAGCTTTCGGAAGAAGGAATTACCGAGTAAAAACTTACGCCGATAGAGCGGAGTCGAGAACTTTCGAATATTAGAGAAGTCTCAACTTCGCTCGACTGGCGGATAAAATTAATAAAATCATGAAGTACCCTCTCTCCTCTCGCATCCTCCACTGGCTCATGGCTATAATCATTTTGTTCATGCTTGGCCTTGGAATTTACATGACCGACTTCCTCAGCAAAGAATCGCCAAGCCGCATGGATATTTACAATTTACACAAATCACTCGGTGCTTTGGTTCTTGCGTTAATTGTCGCTCGAATCATTAACCGCCTAGCTCTCGGTGCGCCGGCAATGCCACAAACATTACTGAAATCTGAAAAAATTTTAGCTCACCTTGCCCACGGAGCACTTTACTTACTCATGATTATCGTGCCACTTTCTGGTTACTTAATGTCGAATCTTTTTGGCTACCCGGTAAAATTTTTTAGCATTGAATTGCCTTCGCTAGTCACCGCAAATCCTGAACTTGGAATGACTTTCGCCGAAATTCATGAGGTCTCAGCCTTTATTCTACTTGGCATAGTCGCAATTCACATTTTAGCCGTCATCAAACATCGCTTTTTCGACAAGCCAGAAAATAATGTTTTAAAGAGAATTATTTAATGAAGCTTCTCTCTGTTTTTGACTCAATGTCGCTCATTAGAAATTAACTTTACTGCATCCAAAAAAACATTCTTTGACTGCTGCTTCGACAAGTTTTAGAAAAAAAATTTAAGCAAAGATTACAAAAAACTCTG
>CAMBFP010000090.1 GCA_945865745.1 Rhizobium sp. Q54
ATGCTTAATCCTTCTTCAATTAATCTTCGTGACGCGGCTTTGCTGCTTTTTTTACGGATAATTTTTTCTCCGAAAATCGCCTGCTCGCCGATTAGCATGAAATCGGAAGTATAAAATCCGAGATTGAGCGGAAGAAGAATCGTCGGGAATTTTAGGTTGTAATCGGGAAGAATTTTTGCGATGCGATCGCGAAAACTTTCGGTCAAACAAGCAATAATAGTTTTAGTGTTTGAGACAAAATCTTTGACGAGTTCGAATGGATCTTTTTGGTTGGTGCGGCCAGCGAGTGCGAAGTCTGGGACTGGCTTGATCTCTAGGTCTAAAACGCGGATGTTATTCTGAGCTTGTCGAGCCATGCCGGGCTTTCCTTCGACAAGATCAGATTGACCAAGAATGTCGAATTTATTGAACTGAATTGAAATTGTTTTTTGTAAATTTTTTTCAAATTCTGCAGCGGAAAAATAAAGTAAATCAGGAGGAATCGCGTGGTAAGTTTTGTCGTGATTACGAGCTTGAAAATATTCATAAATCAACTCCTCACTTTTCTTGGAGAAAAGAAAAACTTCGTCGCTAAAAAATGTTACAGGATTCTTTAGATAATCAAAAAAACTGACTAAATTTTCTTCATAAAAAAATGGTAGCCAGTGCTCCATTCCTGGGTAGGAGCGTGATTCAGAAATCGCAGAATAGAGTTGATCATCAAGCGCAGCGCCAAAATTTTCGCGATATTTTTGGCGAAAATTTTCAACAGTTTTTTTATTAAAAATCACTTCACTACTCGGTAAAATTTCTAGTGATTTTACCGACTCTTCGGTGATTTGCGTGATTGGATTAAAAATTTTAATCGACTCAACTTCTTCGCCAAGAAAATCAATGCGGTAACCGATTAAATCTGCTGCTTGCTGCATTACTACGTCAACGATTCCACCGCGCACGGCGAACTCGCCAACGCTGTTGGCACAAGCGCGACGCTCGTATCCTTTCGCGACTAGTAATTCAGAAATTTGTGGTATTGAGGCCTTGCTGCCGACTTGTAAATAAAGTCCGAGATCCTTGATCTGGTTTGGTGCAACGGTTTTTTTGAGGAGTGAATTTACCGAAGTAATTATGAAGAATTTTTTGCCTTCAGAGCGAGTTGCAAGCTTATACAAACTCTTAATTCTACTCGCTGAAATTGATGGTTTTGGCGAGATGCGATCAAAGGGTAAACAGTCCCAAGCGTAAAAATTTAAGAGCTCAAAATCTGGCAAGAAAAACTGAACTTGTTTTTGCACCACCTCCATTTCTGCATCATTTTTGGCGATAAAAACGAAATCAGAATTGGTGAAGTTTTTAGAAATTTCCGCCGCTAAGAATCCCTGCGCATCGTTGGGAATCTTGATCAGAACGCAAGATTCGCGAATGTTTTTAAGTTTTACTTTGTAGTCCATGCTTGTCTTTTGAATTCGTCATTGCGAGCGAAGAGTGGCAATCCAAATGCATTGAAACATGGATTGCCGCCTTCGCTCACAATGACGAGTAAAGTAGTGTTAAATTCTTAGAGTGGAGGTTGGCCGGGTATAGCAGGATTTATCATCATCGGATTAACTTCCGTTGCGCCGCTTGGAAGATTATTGATGGTGCTATTTGCTTTTCGGATCGTCTGCTTTTCTTTGCCGTTAATGTAGAGATTCATGTTGTAGACGCAGACAATTTCATCGCCGTTACGCAAGGTGAATTGTGGCGCAACTTTTTCGACAATAATGTAGCTTCCGGCTGCTCTAAAATTGATTAGCGATTCAAACCCTTCGGAGTCGACAGAAAAAATTGCTGGAATTTCGGCGTTCTTTTTAGCGAATTGGAAGTAAGTAAACTCGCCATTGTCGAAGATCTTGAGTGGTGCAATTGCTGGCTCGCCAGTATATTGGTAATTGAAATTATAGATGCTTAAGTCGCGCATGTCGGGCTCATCCGACGGCAAAATTTTTGGGAATGAAACAAGGTTTTTATCTTTTTCATCGGGGTAAACAAATTTGGCGACGAAGATTAAATCTTTGTCGTTTATGCCCTTCGCTTCTTTGGCCATTAACTCAAAATGATAGACGCGCTTGCTGCTGATTACAGTCATGTTGGTTTCGGAATTATCTTCACCGACTGGCTTTAAAAACAGGCGATTGCCGAGAGTTTCAAATAACCAGAGCGAAGGATTTCCCATCGAAATTGTGCCAATTGTTTCGCCTTCTTCAAACTCAACAAAACCTTGATAGGTGTAGTGTCCGACGTAGCGATAAACATCATTTGGATTGTAAATATAGCTTCTGAATTTCTTTTCGCTGCCGAGATAATGAGGAAATTGTGCAGCTACAGCGTTAGACGAGAGTAGAAGGAGTAGAAAAAAGATCTTTTTCATCATTTGATTTTGTAAAGTGTGTAACTGTTGATGGCAAAGTTCACGGGGCCATTTGTGACATCTTTGTTGATGCCATCAAAAGTAAAATCGATTTTTGCCAAAAAGCGTTCTTTTTCTGCTTTTATTTTTTCTTCACTATTTTTTGTTTTAATCGTGGCGGTGAAGCGAATTTCTACTGCGGTTGGAATTTTGTTAGATAGGTATTCGCGCGCCTTGGTAGCAAAATCTTTAGGATCGTTACGAGAAAATTTTACTGAATCGATCTCAATAGTTTTACTGATGTCTAAACCAAAATTACGAATTGGACTATTTGGATTATCCTTGCTCATCACTGTTTGGAAATTTCTGTATTCGCTAGCGGAAGACAGGCTCCTTATTCGATTAAATTTTTTATTTACCTCTTCGATTTCAGCCGCGCTGAAGTCATAGCCTTCACGGTTTTTGACGTAGTAAGAAAGTAGGTATTTTGCAAAAGATTCATCGGCAGTTCTTATTTCTGGATCGTAACCAATTTTTCCACTTTTTGGTTTGAGTTGGATAAGGTTTGGAAATTCTTTTGATTGGTCTTTCGCTCTAATAAAAATCGGATCCTGAACCACTAGAGGGAAGGCGCCCTCAACTAATTGAATCAAAAAATATAAAACCACTGCGGCGATCATTGCGCCAAAAATTAGCAGCGTGCGGTCACAAATTGGCGCGATGTAACGGAAGAGATACCAGTCGAGAGCGTCGTTAAAATAGCTGCGATCTCTGGTTGCAGATTTGATGAATTGAAAATATTCCTTCGCTTCTTCGCTATTTTCTTTGGCTAGTTCTGTTAGTCTTTTTTCCATTTTTTTAGAATTGTTTCCATTGCAGATTTAGCCAATTCTAGCGTTTCGCGATCGGTGCTACGAAATACCAGCGAAGTTCCGCCTTCAAAGGGGTATGAGCCCATTGCAACGCTAGGGTAGTTTTTTTGTAAATCAGAAAAATCTTGAGCGATTACACATTCGGATAAATCGATTTTAATTTCGCGCGATTCAGTTTTTTTACCGCCGACTAAATCTTTTTTTATCGCTTCAAACATCGAGCGAAAAATTTTTGGGATTCCAGCGAGTAAAAAAATATTTTCGATTTTGAATTCTTGAGGCTCTCTGCCGAATATCTTGGCGATTGATGGAACAGTAATGTCGTCGTGAGTTGGGCCGATGCCGCCGGAAGTAAAAATATAATCAAATTTTTTTCTGACTGCGTTAATTGAATCGATTATTTCTTGTTCGATATCTGGAACAACGCGCACTTCGCGCAAATTAATTCCTATTTCCGCCAAAGAGCAGGCGAGAAAATTTAAATTTTCATCCTTCGTGCGACCAGAGAGAATTTCATCTCCGATAATTACTAATGCGGCGGTTACTTGGTCTTTTTTCATAATTTTGTTTGGTGCACCCGGCGGGATTTGAACCCACAACCTTTGCCTTCGGAAAGCAACACTCTATCCAGTTGAGCTACGGATGCATATTTATTAATCTTCCTCTACCTGCTCCACTGATTCCACTTCTGGAATGTAGTGTTTAAGCATGTTCTCAATTCCATTTTTTAAAGTAACTGTCGAACTCGGGCATCCCGAGCAAGAGCCTTTCAAGACTAAGCGAACAACCCCTTCTTCAAATGAGTGGAAAATAATATCGCCGCCATCCATTGCCACAGCTGGGCGAACTTTGATTTCGATTAATTCCTTAATTTGTTTTACGATGTCGGAATCATTTTCTGAGGTGATCTCAGATTCTTTTTGCTCAAACATTACTGGTTTGCCAGTAACAAAAAAATCCATGATTGTCGCAAGAATTTCCGCTTTGATTTTTGGCCAATCAGTTTGTTCAGATTTAGTAATCGTAATGAAATCTCGACCAAAGAAAATAGCTTCAACTCCGGCAATTTCAAAAAGTTGTAAAGCCAGAGGGGAAGAGGTTACGGCCTGTTTTTGATTTTTAAATTCCGCCGTGCCTTTTTCGAGAATAATCTTGTCGTCTGGAATGAATTTTAATGTTGCGGGATTTGGTGTTTCTTCAGAGCGAATGAACATAGTTTTTAATTAATTAATCTCTTCATCCGTCGGTTGAGAGAAGTCGAGATTTGTTGAAGTTAGTGTATAATTTTTTTGGTCTCGACTCCGCCCGACTGGCGAAAATACCAGCTGTCGAGAGCGAGTGAATATTTTGGCTGGGTTTTTGGAAATTCAAAAATG
>CAMBFP010000091.1 GCA_945865745.1 Rhizobium sp. Q54
GTGGTAGCAAGTCTTGAGACTCTTCTTTCTGTAGAAGCGACTGACAAGCTAGACCCAAAAAAGCGCATTACTCCAACCAATCGCGAGTTAAAGGCGCAGGGGGTTGGCAACATTATTTCGGGATTGATTGGCGGCTTGCCGATTACTCAAGTGATAATTCGTTCTACCGCCAATATTGAGTTCGGCGCGAAGAGTAAAATGTCGACTATTCTGCACGGACTTCTTTTGCTATTGTCGGCAATCGCGATTCCTTCTCTGCTTAACAAGATTCCTCTAGCGACACTTGCTTGTGTGCTTTTGCTGGTCGGTTATAAATTAGCTAAACCGCAAATTTTTCGGAAGATTTATGCTGAAGGATACGAGCAGTTTGTGCCTTTTATGGCAACGATTGCGGGGATGTTAATTTTTGATCTACTCAAGGGTGTTGGAATTGGCATGGTGGTCGCAATGGCATTCATTATTTACCATAATTTTCGCAATGCTTGCAGTCACGTTAAGGAAGCTGAAGGGGCGAATCACAAGCATAAAATCACACTTTCCGAAGAGGTTTCATTTCTGAATAAAGGCAAGATTTTGCAAATTCTTAATGAGCTTCCGGACGGTTCAAAAGTTCTTATCGACGGCTCTAAATCGACATCAATTCACCATGACGTGAATGAGATAATCAAGAATTTTCAAACCAACTCTAAAGCAAGAAATATCCTACTCGAGATCAAGGGAATTAATTTAAGCCAGAAATAAAATGTACACTTTAACTAAAGAAATTCGCGACGCTTTAACTCCACAAAAAGCAGTCCAGATATTGAAAGACGGCAATGCTCGTTTTGTTAATAATCTTAAAATTAATCGTAATCTTTTCACCCAGGTTAATGAGACTTCTGGGGCACAGCATCCATTTGCTTTTATCTTGAGTTGCATTGATTCGCGCACTTCCGCCGAGTTAATTTTTGACCAAGGTTTGGGCGATATTTTTAGCTGCCGTATTGCCGGAAATATCTTGAATGAAGACATTGTTGGCAGCATGGAATTTGCCTGCAAAGTTGCCGGAGCCAAGCTAATCATGGTTCTAGGACATTCCGAGTGCGGCGCGATCAAAGGTGCTTGTGCAGGAGTTGAAATGGGAAGTTTGACCGGCCTTTTGAATAAAATAAAACCAGCAATTGAAGAGGTGAAATCCAACAATTCTGGTGAAGGTAATTTTATCGAAAAAGTTGCAGAGACGAATGTTGAGCAAGTTTCGAAAGAAATTCTCGTAAGAAGCAGCATCCTTCGCGACATGCTTAATAATAACGAAATCACTATTGTTAGCGGAATATACAGCGTCTCTACTGGTGAAGTAAATTTTTACTAAATTACAAAATGGAGCGGAAGGTTGAGTAGAAATATTTCCTTCCGCTCCAGGCATAAAATTTCAATTTCATGAAAAAATTTCTAACCACTCTGCGCTACGATTTTCCGGCGAGTATTGTCGTATTATTCGTCGCACTTCCTCTTTGTCTTGGCATCGCCCTCGCTTCTGGCGCGCCACTATTTTCTGGAATTATTTCTGGAATTATTGGCGGGATTGTTGTTGGAATGGCAAGTGGTTCGCGCTTTGGCGTTTCTGGTCCGGCTGCTGGTTTGGTGACGATTGTTTTAACTTATTCTCTCTCGCTTGGCTCGTTCGAAAATTTTCTTGTCGCAACTATTCTCGCCGGCGTGATTCAAGCAATAATGGGCTACATGCGACTCGGCACCATTGCCTACTACATTCCTGTTTCAGTAATTAAAGGAATGCTCGCGGGCATCGGTGTAATTATTGTAATCAAACAGATTCCGCACGCACTTGGTTACAATCCAGAAATCGTCGGAGATTTCGAAGAATTTCTTTCGCAAAACAATTTGTCGAATCTCGAAAATGCTTTGGATTACCTAACTCCGGCAGTAACAATGGTGAGCTTAATCTCAATGACGATTCTGATTTTATGGGACGGAATTTTATCGCGTCGTCATCGCTTTTTTAAAATGTTGCAAGGGCCACTAATTATCGTCGTTGCTGGTGTGGTAATGAATAAATATTTGCAACTCGACGCCCACCACATTGTGCAAATTCCTGTGGTAAAAAGTTTTTCTGAATTTTTTTCGCTCTTTATTTTTCCTGATTTTTCAGCATTAAAAAATTCTCACGTTTACGCGGTAGCGCTGATTTTGGCGGTGACCGCAAGTATTGAAACTCTTCTTTCAGTTGAGGCTGCAGACAATCTCGATCCAGCGCATCACGTTACTAACACTAATCGCGAATTGAAGGCGCAAGGGCTTGGAAATATTATCACCGGATTTCTCGGTGGCTTGCCGATTACGCAAGTAATTGTGCGCAGTAGTGCAAATATTTCTTTCGGCGCAAAGACAAAAAAATCAACAATTCTACACGGTTTTTTACTACTTATTGCCTTCTTGGCGACTCCGGAATTCCTCAACATGATTCCGCTAGCAAGCCTTGCCTGCATTCTTCTCGTTCTTGGTTACAAATTAGCTAAGCCGGCATTATTTAAGAAAATGTACCGCTTAGGTTGGCACGAATTTGTTCCTTTTTTTGCGACGATTATTGGTGTCGTTTTTTTTAATTTGATCGAAGGAGTTGGTCTTGGAATCGTTATTTCCTTACTTTGCCGCGTAAGAAAAAGTGACGAGGCTTCTTTGACCAAAGAAGAGCGCAGCTCAATCACACCAGAGGTTGCGATGAAATTGTTGAAGGAAGGTAATTCGCGTTTTGTGCAGAATCTTAAAGTTAATCGCAACTTACTTAAACAAGTTAATGACACTTCTGATGGACAAAATCCCTTCGCCTTTGTCTTGAGTTGCATTGATTCACGCACTTCCGCTGAGTTAATTTTTGATCAAGGTTTGGGAGATATTTTTAGTTGTCGAATTGCCGGCAACGTCCTCAATGACGACATTTTAGGCAGCATGGAATTTGCCTGCGAAATCGCTGGAGCGAAATTGATAATGGTCTTGGGACATTCGGGATGCGGTGCAATTAAAGGCGCCTGCAATCACGTTGAAATGGGGAAATTGACAGGGCTGCTCAAAAAAATAAAACCAGCAATCAAAGTGGCGCAGACGATTAAAACGAGTCGTAAACAATTTTATGATTTGGATTTAGTCGAGAAGGTCGCGGCGATTAACGTAGAAAGAGTCGCCAAGCAAATCACCAAAGAGAGTAAAATAATTCACGACCTACACAAGAAAGGTAAGATTGCGATTGTCAGTGGAATGTACGACGTAGGGACTGGGGTGGTAGATTTTTATTAGTTAAATCTGATCGATCGGGATAAATTTCTTAGATTTTTATTCAGGTTGAGTCAGGTTGACAGGTTCAACCTCGCCAATAAGTTGCCAACTCCTCTTCTTTCTCCCTAAACAAACAATCAAAAAAATGAAAGTTTACTACGATCACGATGCTGATTTGAGCATCATTCAAAATAAAAAAGTTGCTGTAATTGGTTACGGTTCACAAGCCCATGCGCACGCGCAGAACCTTAGAGATTCAGGTGTAAAAGAAGTTAAAATCGCTCTTCGCGAAGGATCGACCTCAATCGCAAAAGCACAAAATGCCGGCTTCGAAGTTTTAACAAATGCAAAAGCAGCAAAGTGGGCTGATATTGTGATGATGCTTACTCCAGATGAGCTTCAAGCTGAAATTTATACACAAGATTTAAAGAAAAATTTGAAGAAAGGTGCAACTCTTGCTTTTGCTCACGGCCTCAATATTCACTTTAAACTAATCAAACCAAGAAAAGATTTAGACGTGGTGATGATCGCTCCAAAAGGACCAGGACACACGGTTCGCGGTGAATATGTAAAAGGTGGTGGAGTTCCTTGTCTAGTTGCGGTTGCGCAAGATGTATCGGGCAAAGCCTTGCAAACAGCACTTTCATACGCTTCTGCAGTTGGAGGAGGGCGATCAGGAGTCATCGAAACTAATTTCAAAGAAGAATGCGAAACTGATTTATTTGGCGAACAAGCAGTTCTTTGTGGTGGCGTTACAGCCTTGATTCAAGCGGGTTTCGAAACTTTGACCGAAGCTGGCTACGCTCCAGAAATGGCTTATTTCGAGTGTTTGCATGAAATGAAATTGATCGTCGATCTTCTTTACGAAGGCGGAATTGCGAACATGCGTTACTCAATTTCTAATACGGCGGAATATGGCGATCTAACTCGCGGCTCAAGAATCGTTACCGAAAAAACCAAAAAAGAGATGAAGAAAATTCTGAACGAAATTCAAAAAGGAAAATTCGTAAAAGAATTCATGAATGAAAATAAAACCGGCAAAAAGAATTTTGACGCCCTTCGCGCCAAAGGCCGCGCCCATCCAATCGAAGAAACCGGAGAAAAACTTCGTGCGATGATGCCGTGGATTGCGAAGAATAAATTGGTGAATAAAGCGGCAAACTAATCTTGGCCTAAGCATTAACTCTTTAGGTCGTTATCCCTTAAGTAGGCGGGAATTCAACA
>CAMBFP010000092.1 GCA_945865745.1 Rhizobium sp. Q54
ATTTTTAAAAGATATTTTTCATGCAAATACTAAATCGCAAAGCACATTTCAATTACACCATCGAAGAGGAAATCGAAGCCGGCATCATGCTGCTTGGAAGCGAAGTAAAATCACTACGTGAAGGTAAAGCGAGCATCTCGGAAAGTTACGTTAATGAAACTGCAGGAGATCTGTTTTTAATCAATTGCAACATCAGCGAATATAAGTCTGCGAACCGCTTCAATCATGAGCCAAAAAGGCCGCGCAAACTTTTACTGCGCAGAAAGCAGCTACAAAAAATTCTCGGAAAAATGCAGGAAAAAGGTTATGCCTGCTTGCCGGTTAAAATTTATTTTAACAAAAAAAATATTGCGAAAGTTTTGATCGGACTTGGTCGCGGTAAGAAGCTTTACGACAAGCGCGATTCGATTAAAAAAAGAGATGAAAATCGCCGCAAACAACGCGGCGAAGAATGAAAGATTTGCTGCTTCCACTCACTTCGCTGCGTGGTGTAGGAGAGGTGTTTGCGCAGACCCTCACTAAACTTGTCGGACGAAATAAAGTTTTTGCGCTACTGCTTCACAAGCCATCTAGAATGGAGGTTATTTCTCTTTGTCCGCGCCTTTTCGAAGTGCAAAATAACGAGCTGATTATTGTTAAGGCGAAAGTTGAAAGTCACGTCAAGCCAGCGACAAATCGTCAGCCCCATAAAGTCATTTGCTATAATCCGACTGGTTACATCAATCTTATCTTTTTTAAAATTTTTCCAAGTCAGATCAGCAAGATGAAGGTCGGAGTTGAGGTCGCTATTCTCGGGCATTTGCAGCGTTTGGGCGGGGAAAATCAAATAACACATCCGCAAGAAATTTTGCCGGCAAATGAGATCGAAAAAATGCCGAAGTTGAATGTAATTTATCCTTTAATTGCGGGCATTACGCAAAAATTTTTGAGCAAAAGAATCGCCGAAATTCTCACAAAAATTCCTGACAACGAGCTTGGCGAAGCGCTAAAAATTCTGCATTATTTTAAAGAAGGTGATGTTGAGAAAGCTCGTCGTTACATTGCTAGAAAAGAGCTTCTTGCTTGGCAGATTGCAGTTTTTTTGGCTAAGGAAAATAATAAAAATACGAAGCAAAAAGCATTAAGTGGAAAGCGAGAAATTAGTTCTAACTTTTTATCCAAACTTCCATTTCAGGCAACTTCAGCGCAGCTAAAAGCAATCGCTGAAATTGAATCAGAAATTTTTTCTTCAAAAAAAATGCTCCGACTTTTGCAAGGAGATGTCGGTAGTGGAAAAACGATTGTGGCAATATCCGCCTGCCTCGCAGTTATCTCGCAACAAAAACAAGCTTGTGTAATCGCGCCAACGGCAGTTCTTGCCAAGCAGCATCTGGCCTATTTTCGTAGGTTTTTGTCGATTCGTATTGACCTCCTAACTTCTGCGACAACAAAAAAACAAAAGGCAAAAATTTTAACCGATTTAGCGGCGGGAGAAATTGATATTTTAATCAGCACTCACGCAGCTTTAGAGGAGAATATAAAATTCAAAAATCTTGGCCTGGCAGTGATTGATGAGCAGCATCGTTTTGGTGTAATGCAGCGTTTAAAATTGGTTGAAAAAGGCGAGAATGTTGATTTGCTCTTAATGAGCGCAACACCCATTCCGCGCAGCTTGATGATGGCTCTTTACGGCGACATGGACATTTCAATTCTCGATGAAAAACCAAAAAATCGTCAGAAAATTGAGACATTAGTAATGTCGGCAAAAAAAATTAATGAAGTGCATGAAGCGATGAAGCGCGCGGTTTTACGCGGTGAAAAATTATTTTGGATTTGCCCAGCGATTGAAGAAAATATCGAGATAGAGCTAATGAGTGTGAAGAAAAAATTTGATGAATTAGTGAAGATTTTTTCAGTCGAAAAAGTTGGATTGCTGCACGGAAAAATGAGTGAGAAAGAGAAGGAAAAAGTAATGGCCGATTTTATGTCTGGAGGCTTGAAAATTCTAGTTGCAACGACAGTGATCGAAGTTGGAATTGATGTGCCAGATGCAACCGTAATTCTAATCGAAAATGCCGAGAATTTTGGTCTGGCGCAACTACATCAATTGCGCGGAAGAGTTGGCAGATCAGACAAAAAATCTTTCTGCATTTTGCTTTACGGTGAAAAACTTGGAATGAATGGAAGCAAGCGCCTCAACATTCTGCGCGAATCTGACGACGGATTTTTTCTTGCCGAAGAAGATTTAAAAATGCGCGGAAGCGGCAATTTGCTTGGTACCAACCAAAGTGGTTTTCCACAATTTAGAATTGCAGATTTGGGTCTAGATTCGGATTTACTAGCAACTGCACGTAAAAATGCTGAATTAATGTTGGGGCGCGGAACCCAGGATTATCAAGATTTGCTGCGACTTTTTGATTATGATGATTGTTTGAAAATGATTGCTGGTGGTTAGATTTCCTAAATCTCTATCTGCGTGATGATGAATATTAAGCGCCGTAATTTCTGCGCCATCCTTGAGCGGGCCTCGATTCAGTAAGTTTTAACTCACATCCCCAACGGAAATTTTAAGAATCTTTCCCTCTCGATTTAGTATTAAATTACCCTCCTCGTCCATTCCAGAAAAAACACCCACGATTTCTTCTCCATCAAGTTTTATCTTAATTTCTTCATTCAGTCGATAAGAGCGCTGAAGCCAGATTTGACGAATTCCAGCAAAACCAAAATCAAGCCAATTTTGGTAAAGTTTTTCGAACTCATTCAGAAAATTTTTCAACATTTCTTGCGGTGAAATTTCAATGCCAAAATTTTTTAGATTACTCGCCGGAAAAATTGTTTCAGATGGATTTGAGATAAGATTGACGCCAATTCCCAAAGCTACGAACTCACAATTTTTTCCAGAGATTTTGCTCTCGAGCAGAATCCCGGCAACCTTCTTTTCTTCGATTAGCAAATCATTCGGCCATTTGGAAACCGAGTTTTTAACCGCTAGGCGCAAGGCTGTAATGCCCACAAAAGAAAGCTGTGGAATTTTTTCAACGGAAATTTTTGGAAGAAGAAGAAGCGAAAAATAAAGATTGCCAGCTGGCGAAATCCAGCTGCGATTTTGGCGACCGCGTCCTGCGCTTTGCCGTTCGGCTAAAATAATTTCACGGTCAGAAATTTTCCCCAACTGCGCCAATTCTAACGCAGTTTTATTAGTGCTTTCGAGTTCCGAAAATTCGTGAATGACAAAATCTTGATGAGTCCAGTCCATTGCTTTATTAAGTTGAGCTAAATTAAATGCGGCTTCCTTCCCTTATTCTTTCCTAAAAAATCTAAAACCAATGATACAAGAATTACCCCTAATGCGTAAAGCAACTGCTGTTTGGCTGGTTGAAAATACCTCACTTACATTTACGCAAATTGCTAAATTTTGCGGGCTACATGAGCTAGAAGTTCAGGGCATTGCCGATGGAGACGTTGCTGCCGGAATTCTTGGGCAAAATCCAATTTTATCCGGACAACTTTCACGCGAAGAAATTGTGCGCTGTGAAAAAATATCCGAAGCTGATTTGGTATTGATCCAAGGCGCTGCTTCACAAGTTAGAGGCAATGAAAAGAAATCGAAATATACTCCGATCGCACGCCGTCAAGATAAGCCGGACGGTATTTTTTATCTGCTAAAATATTACCCAGAAATCACTAATGCCCAGATCAAAAAATTGGTGGGAACTACCGATAAAATGATCGAATCAATCAGAACCCGTACGCACTGGAATATGAAAAATATTAAGTCGCGTGACGTTGTGCTGCTAGGTCTTTGCAGCCAATCACAATTTAACGATGTGATCGCTCACGTAGCTGTCGCAAAACCAAAAGCTTAAAATGGAACTCGGAGAATTAGCGCCTTTATTTTCATTAAAAAGTGACGAAGGCACAAAGATCGATCTTGCAGATCTTAAAGGAAAAAATGTTGTTCTTTATTTTTACCCCAAAGACGACACCCCTGGATGCACAATTGAAGCACAAGATTTTACCAAAAAAATTGCTGAGTTTGAGAAGCTGAATTGCGTTGTGCTCGGAGTTTCAAAGGATGGAGTGACTAGTCATTGTCGCTTTGTTGAGAAGTATAATCTGGCCTTCAATTTGCTTGCTGATGAAGGCGGAGAAGTTTGTAAGGCTTACGATGTTCTTAAGCAAAAATCGATGTTTGGCAAAAAATATCTTGGTATTGATCGCTCTACTTTTCTCATCGATAGGCTTGGTAAAATCGCTAATATTTGGCACTCTGTAAGCGTTAACGGGCACGTCGAAGAAGTGCTTGCAGCACTATCTGAACTTGAAAAGAGATAACCCGCTTGATTGTTTTAGTTACACAAATAGGTTGCGCCGCCCCCGATTTAGGCCTTTAAAATAAGGCCCCAAATACTTTCAAAAAAGAAACTACCAGGAGAAAAATGTCAATTACGCTAAAAGCAGAAAAAAGAGAAAAATTTGGCACGTCTGAATCTAGAAGAATCAAGAATGC
>CAMBFP010000093.1 GCA_945865745.1 Rhizobium sp. Q54
GCTCGCGAAATTATTTCTTACCGCTCACGCAAAGAAAAAGAAATCAAGGCATTGAAGAATTCTGCCAGATCATTCTCCGATATTTTTAAAGAATCCGGTAAAGGAAAATTAAAATATTTGAACATCATCATTAAAGGCGATGTGCACGGTTCAGTTGAGGCTATCATTGGAACGGTGGCTAAATTAAATAATGAAGAAGTTGCGATTAAAGTTGTGCATTCAGCAACTGGCGGAGTTTCTGATTCCGACATCTCTCTTGCCGCCGCATCTGGTGCTATGATTGTTGGTTTTAACGTTCGCGCTAACTCTTCAGCAAAAGAAATGGCGCTATCAAAAGGCATCGAAATTCGTTACTACTCAATCATCTATAATCTAGTTGATGATCTGAAATTATTGCTCACTGGCATGTTAACCCCAGTTCAGAATGAAGAGCATTTAGGCCGCGCTGAAATCCGCCAAGTCTTCAAAGTTTCTGGTTCTGGAAAGGTAGCAGGATCTTACGTTATTGATGGGGTTCTCAAGCGCAATGCCAGAGCTCGACTACTGCGCGACAACGTCGTGATTCACGATGGTGAATTAAAAACGCTCAAGCGTTTCAAGGATGATGTGAAGGAAGTGAAGACTGGTTTTGAGTGCGGCATCGCCTTCGAAAACTATGACGACATCAAAGAAAAAGACATCGTCGAGTGCTACGAAGTTGTTGAGCAAAAAAGGTCGCTTTAGAGTTAATCAAAGATCGATTTTTTGGCTGAGTAACCATTCTCTATCCATCCTCTCGGCGTCGAGACTTTTTAATATTCCTCCCATGCAGACTTGGATTGAGATCAATAAAAAGGCGCTTTTAAACAACATTTCGCAGATCAAAAAACAGCTGAAGCCAAAGGTAAAATTTATGGCGGTGTTGAAGTCTAATGCTTACGGGCATGGGCTTTTAGAGATTGTCTCGTCTATTCAAAATGAAGTTGATTATTTAGCAGTTTTCTCTCTTGAAGATGCGATTTTTTTGCGTAAGCAAGGAGTCAAAAAGCCTTTGTTGGTGATGTCTCGTATTTCTTCTGAGCAAATTAATTTAGCAATCAAACACGATATCGAAGTCACAATTTCAACCTTCGATATTTTAAAAAAAGCTAAGAAAAACCTAAAAGCCCATATCTGCGTGGACACAGGCATGGGGCGCGATGGCTTCGTTTCTTCTGATCTAAAAAAACTTTCCGCTCTACTTAAAAAAACTCCGCTAAAACTTTGTGGAATCTACGCCCATTTTGCCGCTGCCGATAAAACTAAATTTGATGATTACAGCCAAAAACAAATTCAAGAATTACTGCGCTGGCAAGAAGAGTTGAATTGTCCTTTGGTTCATCATTCTGCAAGTGCCAGAACAATTTATGGCAAAAATTATCCTGATTTTAACATGGTTAGAATTGGTATTTCGCTTTACGGCTTGTGGCCTTCATCGCAAAGAGAAAAATCAGTTAAGCTCGAACCAGTTTTAAGTTGGAGAGTAAAAATCGCCGAGCTGAAGTCTTTGCCAAAGGGCAGTGCGATTTCTTACGAATGTACCCACATTCTAGAGCGTGATTCAAAAATTGCCGTGCTGCCGATTGGTTATTACGATGGTATTGCGCGCATTAGTTCGGGAAAAAGTCAGATGATTTTACGGGGCAAAAAAGTTCCACAAATTGGTCGAGTTACCATGAATTTAATTGTGATTGACGTAACCGATGTGAAGGGAGCAAAAATAGGCGACGTGGTGACAATTATTGGTAAAGACGGTAAATCTGAAATTACTGCGGATGATTGGGCGGAATGGTCGCAGACAATAAATTATGAAGTGGTAGCGAGATTGAATTCGGCGATTACTCGTGTGCAATCTTAACTATTTTTGCGGTCGCAAAAATTAGAATTGGGGCAAGGAAAAAACAAAGTCCGACAAGTAATTTTAAGCTAGTAACAACATCACCAAGGGCGATTAGTAGAATTGGAATAATCAGCGGAAGAGCAAGGGCGGCAATCATCGGCGCTGCATTGCCCAAGATCGAAAGCGTGCCGCAGAAGCAGCAAATAAAGTTAACGAGCAAGCTCACTAAAATAATTAGAAGAAAAAGATCGGGTCGAATAAAGCTAGAAACGACAATTATTGGTACGCAGCAAACGAGCCAATTAGCTAGCATTTTGGCGGCGATGAAACTCTCAAAATTTTCGCAAGAAATTAAAATTTGTTCACTTGCGCCTGACTCAAAATCTTTTTTTAAAAATTCAGCGGAAGAAAAAATCAAACAAGAAAGCAGAGAAAATAAAATAATAACTAAACTGTCTTGACCTTGCGAGAGTAAGGAGAAACTCGAGAGAAAAATTAAGAAAAATAAAAAACTCGCTAAAATTCGTGAGGTTTGGCGAAAATTAATTCTGAGTTCGTGTGAGAGAAGGATGAAAAAAATTTGCATTTGAGTTTTGTTTTTCTGGATCCCCGATTTCGTGAGAATTTTGCTTAAAGTTAGGTGGCCTATTTTGCTTCATCACTTGATCAGCAAGAATTTAGGAAGATTTAATTAGTTCGTTTGGGTCTTTGCGACAGTGATTTTAACTGCCCACAAGCGGCCATCACGTCGTCGCCGCGAGTCTTGCGAATCGGCGAAATTAGCCCGGCATTTTTTAAAATTTTTTGAAAGTTTTCAATTCGATTATTGCCACTGCGTCCATAGCCACAGCCATCCCATGGATTAAATGGAATTAAATTAATCTTCACGTTTAGATTAAATTTATTGATCAAATCGATTAATTCCTTCGCGTGTTTTTCGTGATCATTCACCTCATTAAGCATCACATATTCGAAGGTTATTTTCTGATTCGGATTTTCGCGATTGTAAGTTTTGCAAGCGGCGAGCAAATCTTTGAGCGGGTATTTTTTATTGATCGCCATGATGTCAGTTCGAAGTTCATCATTCGTGGCGTGAAGCGATATTGCCAAATTTGTTTTTAACTCAGTTGAGCTGCGTAAAATTTCTGGAACTAAGCCAGAAGTTGAAATGGTGATGCGACGCGCAGAGAGACCAACTCCCTCTTCATCATTTAAAATTTTTACTGCTTTTGCGACATTTTCGTAATTGAAAAAAGGTTCGCCCATGCCCATGAATACTATGTTGGTGAGTTTGCGATTACCCTGATCCCAATCATTAATTAAATCTTTGGCGAGTAAAATTTGTGCCACGATTTCGTGGAATTCTAGATTTCTAACCAAGGTTTGCGTGCCGGTGTGACAGAATTTGCAAGCTAATGTGCAGCCCACTTGCGACGAGATGCAGAGAGTGCCCCGGGTTTCTTCGGGAATGAAAACTGCCTCGACTTCTCGACCATCAGGAAATTTTACAAGAAATTTTCTAGTGCCGTCGAGAGAAATAAAATCTTTAGAAATTTGCGGTCGCTCGAGTGAAAAATTTTGCGCCAAAGTTGTGCGTAATTCTTTTTTGATGTTGGTCATTTCATCAAAAGATTTAACGCCGCGAGCGTAAATCCAATTCCAAATCTGCTTGGCGCGAAAGCTAGGCTCGCCTAACTTTGCGAGCTCAGAAAATAATTCTTCTTTGGTGAGATGTGTAAGATTGGTCACAAGATTAGTTATGTTTATTTGTTTTTTGTTCTTTACGCGTCATCCCAGTTAAGGCGTGAATTGAGAAGAGGTGATACTCGAATTAATTGAGCAAACATTTCAGATCCTCGCCCCAGATTCTCACCTTTAGAGAGATGGAAAATCAGGGATTAATTTCTGAATCAAAAACCCATCCGCGGTAATTTCTGCCTTAACTCCCAAGAGTAGTGGCAGCATGTTTTTACTATGTCCGAGGCATTTGGTTTTTTCTTGAAAAACTGGCGCGATTCCGGCGAGTTTTTCAGTAAATTTTTTAATCGCGATTTCGATATTTTTTGCTTTGGGTGTGCCGTGTGGATTGGATTTAAGAAAATTTCCCAAGACTACCGCGCGCGGTTTTTTCTTTGTTTCTTTAGCGATTGTTACGATCTGATGGAAATAGCGATCAAGCCTTTCGCCATCTTCTCCCTCATCTTCTAGAAAGAGAATTTTCTTTTCCCAGTCGAGCTGATTTTCAGTGCCGAAATTATTGGTTAAAACAGAGATGCAACCGCCGACGATTATTCCGGTTAGTTGATGTCCGCCCGTTGTTAGTGAATATTTTAACTCTTTGGTTTTGCCAAAAATTAAATCTAAAATTCCTTTTTCAGATTTTTTTGAAACTGTTCCGCAAGCAAGCTGGATCATCATCGGCGCACTAATGACTTGCCAGTTCCATTGCTGAATTAAAAAAGTATTGAGCACGGAAATATCAGAAAATCCGATGAAAATTTTTGGTGTTTTTGGTTTTTTCATTTTTTGCAGCAGAGGTAAAATTTCAGCGCTGCCGTAGCCCCCACGAGTACACCAAATTATTTTTGAATCTTTGCTTTCTATGGATTTTTTTAATTGTTCGAAGCGT
>CAMBFP010000094.1 GCA_945865745.1 Rhizobium sp. Q54
TCATCGCGATCAACGGAGGTAATCACGATATGCTTCAATCCAGAAACCTGCGCAACATCACCAACATTCTCTGGCTCATGCGGATTTACTGCGTCGGGACGACCAGTTTCGATATTACAAAATGAACAAGCGCGAGTACAAACCGATCCTAGAATCATCACCGTTGCATGCTTCTGCGCCCAGCATTCACCGATATTAGGACAAGCAGCTTCTTCGCAAACCGTGTGAAGTTTTTTCGAATTTAGTAGCTCTTTGGTTTCGTAATAACCCTTCGATTGCGGGGCTTTCACGCGGATCCAATCCGGCTTACGCTCCATTTTTTCTTTTGGAAAATTTTGTGCAAAGCCCTGTAAATCCTTATTATCCTTCTTGGCGATTTGCCCCGAGTCTTTTTTCTCTTCGCGTGTTTGCATGTTTTTATTTTTTGCGATTTTTACGCGCCATTCCCGCAAAAATGGGAATTACGAGTAAAGATTTGTGACTTAAATTAATTTATTTTGTCTCGCCAGTAACCACGTATTTAGTGATCTCAGCAATATTAGTAGAATGATCAGCCAGGCGCTCAAAACTTTTAGCAATGAACATGATGTTAATAATTTTTTCGAGCTGTTCTTTGGTAAAGTTTCCCGGCTGTAAAATGCCAAAAAGACGGGTGTAAATATTATCAATCTCGTCATCTTTCTTTAAAACCTCGTCGGCCTTCTGAATATTTTGATCGTTAAAAGCGACGACAGAGTCAAAGACCATCTGCTTTGAGAGCAGAATCATTTCGAACAAAGATTTCTTCACGACGCCTTCAACCGACTCAAAACCGATACGATTGATCTTCTTAATTATTCCCTTCGCTTGATCTCCGACTCGTTCCAAATTTGAAGAAACTTTCAACGCAGAAACGATGAAACGCAAATCAACAGCCATCGGCTGACGCATTGCCAGCATTGCCGTTACCTTTCTTTCAACTAACAAATCAAGTGAGTTAATTTTGTAATCATGTGCAGTAATTTTTTCTAAAAATTCTGGGTGATGACTCGTGATCATTTCTGAAACCATGTCGATTGAAACCAAAACCATGTCAGCCATTTCAGAGAGAGTTCCAGCGATTGATTGTAGGTCTTTGTCGTAAGATTTAACGGTATGTTCTTTGATGGTCATTGGATTTATGATTTAAGATTTCAGAATGTGCAGCACTCTAAAATCATAAATTTTATTAATGAAAAAAATCTTAGTTATTGGCTCTGGCGGCAGAGAGCACGCAATTTGCGAGCAATTTAAAAAATCACCCAAACTTGAGAAAATTTTTTGCTTACCCGGAAATGCCGGGATCAGCGAAATCGCAGAAATAGTCGATGAAATTAAGATTGATGAGCATCAAAAAATTATTGATTTCTGCCAAAAAAATAAAATTGATTTTGTTTTTATTGGCCCTGAGCAGCCTTTAGTTGCAGGCCTTATTGATGATTTGGAAAAAGCCGGAATTCGCGCTTTTGGTCCAAATAAAAATGCTGCGCAGCTCGAGGGTTCAAAAATTTTCATGAAGAAAATTGCTGTCGATAATAACGTTCCAACTGCAATTTACGAAACTTTTACGGACGAAAAAAGCGCAATAGAATTCGCCGAAAAACTTGCTAAGGAATTTAAATTTCCCTGCGTTATTAAAACGGATGGACTAGCTGCTGGCAAGGGCGTAATCATTCCACAAAATTTCTCCGAAGCGGAAGAGGCGATCAAAGAAATCTTTGCTGGAAAATTCGGCGCAGCAGGAAACAAAATTATCATCGAAGAATTTTTAGATGGTTTTGAAGCGAGTTATTTTGTGCTTTGCGATGGAAAAAATTTTATCCCACTCGGCTTCGCTCATGATCACAAAAGAGTTGGAGATGGCGACACCGGTCCCAACACCGGCGGCATGGGAACCTATGCACCCTCACCTTTTATCGATAAAAAATTGGAAGAAGAAATTATCGAAAAAATTATTCGACCAACTTTACACGGAATTGAGTTTCGAGGAATTTTATTCGCTGGTCTGATGATCAGCAGAAATACCTTAGAGCCACTGGTAAAGCTTTTAGAATATAATGTGCGTTTTGGCGATCCGGAAACTCAGGTAATTTTACCAAGAATTAAAACTGATTTTATTGATTTAATCGAAGCGGCGATTGATGGCAGGCTTAGTGAAATCAAGGTCGAATTCGATGAAGAAAAAAAATTAGTTTGCGTGGTGATGTGCGCAAATGGCTATCCAGAAAATTATGAAAAGGGCACAGAAATTAAAAACTTAGATCTTATCACCGAAGCCAAAATTCTTCACGCCGGAACAATAAAAAAAGATGGCAAAATCCTTGCAAATGGCGGCCGCGTTCTAAACATTGTCGCTGAAGCAACATCCTTTACAACCGCTCGTGACAAGGCTTACAAAGCCATCGCGAAAATTGATTGGAAGGAAGGGTTTTGTAGAAAAGACATTGCGGGAAGATTGCTTTAAAAAAGAGGTGGAACGCAAAGTTTGACGGAGAATTTCGGCGGCATGAACTTCGTGTTCACTTCACCAAAATCAACTTTTGCTACTTCCTGACTTCTCTCTGTTTTTCAAAAAGGACCAACAAAAAAAGGGAAAATGAAAAAATACTTCGGCACTGATGGAATTCGCGGCACAGCAAATAAATTTCCAATGACTGCGGAAATCGCACTGAAAGTTGGTATGGCTGTAGGTGCAAAGTTTACTGATGGCGATCATCGTCATCGCGTGGTGATTGGAAAAGATACTAGACTTTCTGGTTACGTTATCGAACCAGCACTAACTGCTGGCCTTGCAGCTGTAGGCATGGATGTGTTTTTAGTTGGCCCTGTTCCAACTCCGGCAGTGTCAATGCTAACCCGCTCAATCCGTGCCGATATTGGCATTATGATCTCTGCCTCGCATAATCCTTATCATGATAATGGTATTAAAATTTTCACGCGTGACGGTCGCAAACTCAGCGATGAATTAGAAAAAGAAATAGAGGCATTAATCGATGGCGACGTCACGCGATTCCTTGCTAAACCCGAAAATCTTGGCCGCGTAAAAAGGCTCGATGACGCTTCAAATCGTTACATCGAATTCGTCAAAAATTCTTTTCCAAAAGATAAAAGTCTAACTGGTCTTAAGATTGTCGTCGATTGCGCTAACGGCGCCGCTTACAACATCGCGCCAAAAATTTTCTGGGAACTTGGCGCAGAAGTCGTAGCGATCGGAATCGAACCAAATGGTTTTAACATTAACGAAAAATGTGGCTCAACTCATCCCGAAGCCTTGCGTCTAAAAGTTCTCGAAGAAAAAGCCGACATCGGAATTGCCTTAGACGGTGATGCCGATCGTCTTTTGATCGTCGATGAAAAAGGTCGCGCCATTGATGGAGATCAACTGATCGCCTTGATCGCCGAAAAATTACATGATAGCGGAAACCTTAAATCTGACACTGTCGTTATCACCCAAATGTCGAATTTGGCGCTCGAAAATTATTTGAATTACATCGGAGTTTCCACCATTCGTGCGCAAGTTGGCGATCGTTACGTCTTAGAAGAAATGCGCAAAAATGGCTGTAACTTCGGCGGCGAACAATCCGGCCACATCGTCATCTCCGACTATTCAACCACAGGTGATGGACTAGTTGCCGCTCTGCAAGTTTTAGCAATTTTATGCGAAACCAAAAAACCCGCGAGCGAACTTTTACACCTGTTTGAACCATTCCCACAAATTCTGAAAAACGTAAAATTCGACTCAAGCAAAGGCGACCCGATGCAAGATAAATCACTGCAAGATTTTATCGAAGAAAAGTCACAAGAACTTGGAAATGAAGGCCGAATCTTGGTGCGCAAATCAGGAACTGAAAGTTTGATTCGCGTGATGGCAGAAGGAAAAAATCAAAAGCAAATCGAAAAAATAGTTAACGAGATCATTGCAAAAATTTAAGAAAATTTCTCCATCGCTCTCCAAAAAGAAGACACCTCTATTTGATTGGTAAAGATAAAAACTAAAATCACGAAATTATACATCTCGAGCCGCCTTTTTCATTGCCGCCAAGACTTTCGCTAGACGATAAAGATAATCTGCCGCTTGGAATATCTTCTTCTTCTGCTGCTTTTGCGCCCTTACCTCTATCCTTAAAAGGAGCCTCACTAAGATCTATAATTGCCTTGATCACCGCAGCTTCTTTTTCTTTAGCGAGAGAAATCTGCGCTTCCTCATTTCCACTCAAAGACTCCATTCTTCCTGCATATTCCCTGTCTATTTCCTCTAGCTCTTTGGGAAAGGCAACAAGACCCCAAGTTCCAGAATGATGTGATCTAGCCAAATAGCTTGCCACTTCCTCAGGCTTTTGTCTTAAGGTTGCTTTTGCTTCTTTATATGCTTCTTCGATTTTTTCTTCAGTAAGCCATGTTGTTATTGTACGTTCGTAAGCAATTGAATCAGGAACTCCTAGCCAAGGTTCAGAAAT
>CAMBFP010000095.1 GCA_945865745.1 Rhizobium sp. Q54
CAGTCATTTTAAAAATTATTTAACTGCTTTCTTTTTTCCGGCAATTGCCACGCCACGACCCTTACGAGTTCTGGCATTAGTGTGAGTTCTTTGTCCACGAACTGGGAGTTTTTTCACGTGACGAATACCTCTATAACAACCGATATCAATCAGTCTTTTTATATCAGAAGTAACTTTTCTCCTTAGGTCTCCTTCAAGAACAGCTCGTTCTTTTTCAAGTAAGGCACGAACCTCCGCTAACTTGTCTTCACTTATTTGGTGAGTTCTAAGCTCGAGAGCAATTTTTAACTTTTTGCAAATCTTGTTAGCAGTAGTTTTGCCAATTCCGTATATATAGGTTAAAGCGATAACAAAGCGCTTTTCTTTTGGAATATTTACTCCAGCGATTCTAGCCATTTTTTAAATTAAAATTTTTTAGAAGAAGACTTAAGCGCTTCGATCAACGCCTCAAAAACGAGGGGCGCGCCTTTTATGGACGAGATCAAAACAAGCAAGTTCTTTTTTTGATAAAACTGTATAAGTGGATAAGTAGACTCGCGATAGATTTTAAGACGATTTTTTACCGCCTCTTCATTATCGTCAGATCTGCCTTCAAATTCAGTTGAGCCGCAGTTATCGCAAAGTCCGTTTTTTATAGGAGGTTTAAAATAATGGTTATAAATCGCGCCACAACCTTTACAAGAAAAGCGGCCAGAAATTCTTTTGACTAGAGTTTCTTCGTCAATCTCAAAATTGAAAACGTGATCAATTTTTTTACCAAGTGAATCAAGTATCTTTTCAAGCTCTTCGGCTTGAAAAGCAGTGCGCGGAAAGCCATCGAGGATAAAACCATTATCGCAATCCGAGTTGAGGAGTCTAATCTTTATAATATCAATAATAATATTATCTGGAACCAGTTTTCCTGATTCCATGTAAGATTTGGCCAGTTTGCCTATTTCACTTTGCTGCTCAACTTCCTTGCGCAGAGTCTCGCCAGTTGAAATTGCCGGAACTTTTAATTTTGCAGAAAGCATTGCTGCCTGGGTACCCTTGCCAGAGCCCGGAGCTCCAAGAAAAATTATATTATTCATGCCCTTACCCTCACTCTTCTCCTCTTAGCTCCTGAGCCTGAACCATACTTATTTGCTAAAAGATGTGATTGCACCTGGTTTACCAAATCGAGAACTACATTAACTAAAATCAAAATTCCCGTACCGCCAATATGAAGAGGAATCGAATAATGAGTTACTAAAATTTCTGGCGTGATGCACACGACGATTAAATAAATTGCGCCGAGTAAGGTAAGGCGAGAAACTACCTTATCGAGATGTTGTGCCGTAGCCATTCCGGGCCTAACCCCAAGAATAAAACAGTTACTCTTTTTTAGATTATTTGCTACATCTTCGGTATTAAAAACGATGGATGAATAAAAATAAGAGAAAAAAAGAATTAGAGAGGAGAAAAGGAGCAAATAAAGTCCTCCGCCTCTGCGCAAAGCTGAAACAAAAAAATCTCCATCGGTGCCAGTAAATTGTATTATTGCCGCTGGAAACATCAGAATTGAACTAGCAAAAATAGGGGGAATTACACCAGAGATATTTATCTTTAGTGGTAAAAAAGATGAATCAGACATCCCTGCAGCCTTCATCATTGTTGCATTCGGATATTGAATTTTAATACGTTTGTGAGTTTTCTCGATAAAACATACCAGCATTAAAAACCCGGCAAAAGCAGCAAAAAAGAGCAAAACCGTAAACCAAGAATAAATACCAGTTTTAGAAAGATCAAAAACTTGGATAATTGTTGAAGGAAGAGATGATACGATGCCCACAAAAATTATTAGCGAGATGCCGTTGCCGATACCGGAAGCTGTAATTCTCTCGCCAAACCACATTAACATAACCGTCCCCCCAACGAGACTAACGCAGGTGGTCCACATAAAAATATTAGAATCAGAAACAAATGCGCTGTGCTCAGGATTTGATAGAGCGTAATATACTCCGAGCGACTGAAAAAGAGCGAGAATAATGGTTAAATAACGAGTATACTGATTAATCTTAGCACGACCATACTCACCTTCCTTCTTTAAAGACTCGAGACCTTTATGCATCGAGGTTAATAATTGCATTATGATCGAAGAGGTAATGTATGGCATAATATTCAGCGCAAAAATGCTCATGCGCTCTAAGGCCCCGCCCGAGAATAGATTTATCATGCCGAACATGCTGGCACCTTCGGATGCAAAGAATTTTTTTAGAACCTCAACATCAATGCCTGGAATTGGCACAAAAGTGCCAAAGCGGTAAATGAGTAAAATACCAATGGTGAAGAGAATCCTTCTTTTAAGTTCTGAATTTGCAGTAACCTTAGGCATTATGCGCTAAAATCTTTTGCTTTTTCAGAATAGGCGTCAACAGCAACTTTGAATTTTGATAAAATTTCTTTTTTGCTCATGATGAGCTTAACTTTGGAGTTTTTGCATTTAATCAAACCAGCATTCTCCAGAGATTCTTTTGTAATGATCGAAGAGGCGTCAATCTTCCTACTTTCAATCATGGAGACAATATCTCGTATGCTAACAGCTTCAATTTTTTTGCGGAGAACATTCGTAAAACCCTTTTTAGGTAAGCGCATGTAAATTGGTGTTTGACCACCCTCAAAACCCTTTACCGAATGATGTCCGGTTCTGGCTTTTTGTCCTTTTACACCGCGTCCGGAGGTTTTACCTTTGCCAGAGCCAATACCGCGGCCAACCCTGATTCGCGAGTTTCTTTTAATTTTTGGAAGAGTAGTAAGAGAAAGAGACATAGTTTAATTAAATTTTACAGCGTGACTGACTTTTTTAATCATGCCAATTATTGCCTGGGTAGCCGTTAATTCTGATGAAGAACCAATGCCCCTTAGGCCAAGACCAACAAGATTTCCTTTTTGTCTGTCATTAAATTTTAACCCGCTTTTGATTTGGGTTATGGTAATTTTTTTATTGAGGAAATTTTCTGGCTTCATGGCTATTCAGTTTTTTGTTCTTGTTTTGGCTCTACGTATTTGAGTGCTGAATTTCTTCTTTTAATAATTTCAGAAATTTCTTTTGATCTTCTTTCGGCGATTAATCTCGGAGAAAGGAGCTGCTTAAGAGCTACAAAAGTTGCGCCAACCATATTATAAGGGTTTGATGTTCCAACTGACTTTGCTACGATATCGTGAATACCTGCGCATTCAAAAATTGCACGCATTGGACCACCAGCAATTACTCCAGTTCCAGCTGGGGCGGATCTAAGATAAACTTTTCCGGAACAGAATCTGGCAAAAATATCATGGTGAATTGTGCGCCCCTCTTTTAGAGCCACTTTGATCATTGCTTTTTTAGCCGCTTCAAAAGCTTTGCTTTTAGCGTCCGCGACTTCAGTTGCATTTCCTTTTCCAAAACCAACGCGACCATTTGCATCTCCAACCACAACCAGGGCAGAAAAAGACATATTCTTGCCGCCTTTAACGGTCTTAGAAACACGATTAATTGAAACTAGTTTTTCAACAATTTCTGTAGTTTTTTCCTTTTGATTTTTTGCTTGTTGTTTTGACATCTGAAGATTTTTTAAAATTGTAGGCCAGCTGCGCGACATGATTCGGCTAGAGCCTTAACGCGACCGCCGTAAACGTAGGCCCCTTTGTCAAACACTATTTTTGTGATGCCGCCTTTTAAGCAAAGCTCCGCAAATTCTTTTCCAACCGACTTGGCTTTTTCAAGGCCTGAAATTTTTGGACTTCCTTTAAAATTCAGTGTTGAAAAGGAGTATAAGACTTTGCCACTATGATCAAATAATTGAATATAAATATTTGTATTTGATCTGTGAACAGAGGCGCGTGGGCGGAGCGACTTATTGCTTTTTGCAATTCTGTTTCTTGTTCTAAATTTTCTTCTGTCGTGATTAGTTAGCATATTATTTTTTCTTACCTTCTTTTCTTAGTATTGATTTTCCAGAAACCTTAACGCCTTTTCCCTTATATGGCTCAGGCTTTCTAAAAGAAATAATTTCTGCGGCAACTTGACCAACCAAGACTTTATCGTTACCAGAAATAATGACGAGGTTTGGTTTTTCAAAAACAGCAGTTATTCCCTCTGGCAATCCATAAAAAATTTCATGACTATAACCGAGAGTTAAGGTTAAAATGCCCTTATCAACTGCGGCTTTGTAGCCAACTCCATTAATTTCTAAAGTAGTTTTGAAGGGAATATTCAGGCCAGCAACAAGATTTTTTATGTTGCTTCTGTCCATTCCAACGAACATTGGAGCAGTGCTATCATCTTTAGCGACTGCAGAAAGTTTAATTTTTTTATCAATAAACTCCGCCTTAACTAGAGAATTAACCTGATAAGTTTTTTTGATTTTTCCGGTATCAAAGGTAATGACAGTTTTGTCTATCGTAACTTCGATATTTTCTGGAAT
>CAMBFP010000096.1 GCA_945865745.1 Rhizobium sp. Q54
ACTTCAAAAGCGGCAGAATTTTTTGAGACAAAAATTTCGTGAGCTTTTTGCATCGCTTCATTTGCCGACTTTTCGCCGTGACAAAATTTTGTAGCTTCGAAAGCCAGAATTTTTTTTGCTTCGTTGATGTTTTGTTTTTCGATCTCGGCGATTTTTGTGAGTTCTAAATCAGTGAAAAGTTTTAAGAATTTGCCGACATCGGCGTCATGAGTATTTCTAAAATATTGGAAATAATCAAAAGGCGAGAGCATTGATTCATCGAGCCAAATCGCGCCTTCTGCGGTCTTGCCCATTTTTGCTCCGCTAGAAGTTGTGAGAAGTGGCGAGGTTAATCCAAATGATGCTTGGTGAAAATTTTCAATGCCTTTTTTTCTAATCAATTCAACGCCATTAATAATATTTGCCCATTGATCTGATCCTCCGATTTGTAGGGTGCAGCCGTATTTTTTATTCAGCTCATAAAAGTCGTAAGCTTGCAAAATCATGTAGTTGAATTCGAGAAAAGAGAGAGGCTGTTCGCGCTCTAGACGCGTTTTTACTGAATCAAAACCCAACATGCGGTTGATCGAAAAATGTCTTCCAATGTCGCGGAGAAAATCGATGTAATTCAAGTGACGTAACCAGTCGTCATTATTTACCATCATTGCATCAGAAGCGCCGCCGCCGAAGCGAATAAATTTCTCTAAAGTTTTTTTAATTCCGGTGAGATTTTCGAAGATTTTTTGATCGGATAAAATTTGCCGAGCCTCGTCTTTTCCGGAAGGATCGCCAATTTTTGTTGTGCCACCACCAAGAAGAACAATTGGTTTATGCCCATGTTTTTGTAATAGACGCAGGATCATGATTTGAATCAAACTGCCGGCATGCAGTGATTTTGCAGTGCAGTCAAAACCGATGTAAGCTGTGATTCTCTCGCTTGATAAAGAATCATCGAGCTCTTGCGGGTGAGTTGCTTGCGCAAAAAATCCGCGCGCAAAAAATTCGTGGAGGAAATCAGATTTAAAATTCATTGTATTGGAATTCTTGCCTCGTCGAATGACGCGATCCATTAAAAAAATAATTCAGTCTAAAGCCATGAATCTCAAGGAAAAACAGCATTTAACCACAGAATGGTTTAGAAATTTACGCGATCAAATTTGTGCAGAATTTGAGAGAATTGAAGAGGAATTTAGTGTGGAAAATCCCGGAAAATTTACGCGGAAAAATTGGGATAGAGCAGGTGGCGGAAGTGGCGAGATGTCTGTGATGAAGGGAAATGTTTTTGAAAAAGTTGGGGTAAATTTTTCTGAAGTTTACGGTGAATTTAGCGAGGAATTTCGTAAAGAAATTCCTGCCGCGGCGAGTGGAAAATTTTGGGCAAGCGGAATTTCATTAGTTGCGCATATGTCTTCACCTTTGGTTCCGGCGGTGCATCTTAATACGCGTTTTATTTGTACAGAAAAAACTTGGTTCGGCGGCGGCAGTGATTTGAACCCAATGTTTGAAGTTGAACAAGATACAAAAGATTTTCACCAGGCCTTTAAAGATTCTTGCGACAAGGCCTCGCCCGAATATTACGATAAATTCAAAAAGTGGTGCGATGAATATTTCTTTATCAAACATCGCGGAGTTTCGCGCGGAGTTGGCGGAATTTTTTATGATTATTTAGACAGCGGAAATTTTGAAAATGACTTCGAATTTACCAAAAATGTCGGCCGCGCCTTCCACGAAATTTTTCCAAAATTAGTGCGTCGTCATATGTTTGAGAAATGGACGGATGAGCAACGCGAACATCAATTGCGCAAGCGAGGATTATATACTGAATTCAATCTTCTTTACGATCGCGGCACAAGATTTGGCTTGATGACCGGTGGAAATGTGGAAGCAATTTTGATGTCTCTGCCGCCAGTGGCGAAGTGGGAGTAATGTTTACCCTTGAATATCGCTACATCTCAACAAGGAGAAATTTATAGCTCAAATTTTACATGCGGGTGTCGCGACTAAGATTGCCATGAGAAAAAATTCAGCAGTCTAAAAAGTGTAAATCATTCCCAAATGTGCCACGCCCATTTGAGTTTTGCTTTGGCCATTTTGGTAGTGAGCATTGAATTTTTGAATGTCGTAAGCGGCTTTGATGCTGAGATCGGTTAGAGGAATATCGAATAATATTCCGACTCCGTAAAGTGGAGTGGTTCTGCGATTAGAAACGTCGGTGTCATATTTAAGGCTAGCGAATCCGTAAGTTATGAAGGGAGTGATCCAGGGTAGAACGGTAATGCCAAGATTGGCTTTGGCGCCGTAGCGATCATTTATTTTAAAATTCGGACCGGTGCCAGAAGTGTTTTGATTAAAGCCGCGAGCGGAAGAATTCAGGCGCTCATAAAAAATTTCTGCGGAAGCGAAGAGAAATAAAGGATCAACACGAAAGCCAAGATTTGCACCATAGCCCTCGTTATTCGCATTGGTTTTAGCGCCATCGCTTGGGCCGAGTAATGTTGAAGGATTGTCAGATTTATTTCGAGTTTGAGAATGCAATATATCAACACCAATAAACAAACCAGAGGCGGCTTGAACTTGTGACGAAAGCAGAAATGTGGCGCAAAAAATGGACAGAAATTTTTTCAATTTTATCAAATTAATTTAATCATTGGCACATCAGATCTATAATGTTTTAGATGTCACTCTCGTTAATTATTCTTAAGGAAAATTTGGAAACTAAGCCGCAAAACATCACTATTTTTGTTGATGTGCAAAACATCTACTACACTACAAAACAAAGGCATCAAAGGCATTTTGATTACAACGCATTTTGGAAAAAAGTTACGGCGAATCGCAATGTTGTAAAAGCTTTTGCTTACGCGATTGATCGTTTTGATGAAAAACAAAAACAGTTTCAAAATATTTTGCGGGGCATTGGTTTTGAAGTGAAGTTGAAGCCATTCATTCAAAGAAGTGATGGCTCGGCCAAGGGTGATTGGGACGTTGGAATCACGATCGACATAATGGAATATGCCAAAGAATCTGATGTGGTTATTCTTATTTCCGGTGACGGAGATTTTGATTTGTTGGTGCAGAAAATTAAAAAAGATTTTGGCGTTGAAGTTGAGGTTTACGGCGTCAAAGAATTAACCGCCGATTCTCTTATTTCAGCAGCATCAAGATTTGTGCCGATCGAAGAGGGATTATTATTGTAAAAGACTTCCCAAGGCTTTGCTTTTTTAGCAAAAAATAAGAATAAAATTCAGAAGTAAAAACCAACAATCTTTTGAAGTTAAAAATAATCTCTCGCGTGAATGCAAAGAAGCTGTTCTTGGCAATTCCGTGACATCTTTTTGTTTTTAGAAGGCGCGTTTGAATCGAGCACGAAGCAAGGTTGGCGAACCTTTTCTTTGTTAAGGTTGCGAGTGGTGGCGAGTTTAAATTTTAGTGATGAGTTTTGAGATTCTTCGGCAAGCAAGATAAGTTTTGAGTCGGAGTTTTGTTATAACTTTTCTAATCCGAGTTCAGTTTTGCATAAATCTCGCAGGGTTGAAGTTTAGTAAACTTGACTCTGCAGGACTAAGTCGCCTAGGTAAATTATCATCTCCATTTGTTTTTCATCGCTAATGGCGAAAGCGAGGCAACAATCCAGAGTAAGAACTAATTGTCGCCGTCTCCTTGTCGCGCTTATGATGAGCAACTTTTGCTCGGATGACAAAATGAATCATCGAGAAAGCCTAAATATCTAGGCTTTCAGCGTCTTTGCTAAATATTTTCCAGTTACTGATTTTTTATTTTTTGCTATTTCTTCTGGAGTGCCTTCAGCCACAATGTAGCCACCTTTTTCACCGCCACATGGGCCGATGTCGACGATGTGATCTGCGGTTTTTAGAACATCGAGATTGTGCTCAATTACAAGAATTGAATTTCCAGAATCGACTAGTTTGTGAAGCACTCTCAAGAGTTTGCTGATATCTTCAAAATGCAGACCAGTTGTCGGTTCGTCGAGAATATATAAAGTATCTCCCGTCGCTTTTTTACTCAGTTCTTTCGCTAGTTTAATCCGCTGCGCTTCGCCACCAGAAAGAGTTGTCGCGCTTTGTCCGATGCGGATGTAATTGAGACCAACATCACAAAGTGCTTTAAATTTTTCGTAGATGTGAGGCATTCCATTGAAGAAATCAGCAGCATCTTCTGCAGTCATTTCAAGCACGTCAGAAATCGATTTGTCTTTGTATCTGATTTCCAAAGTTTCGCGGTTGTAGCGTTTGCCATGACAAGTTTCGCAACGCACGTAAACGTCAGGAAGGAAATGCATTTCGATCTTGATTAGCCCGTCGCCTTGGCAGGTTTCGCAGCGGCCGCCTTTGACGTTAAATGAAAATCTTCCAACCTTGTAACCACGAGCTTTTGACTCTGGTAAGTCGGTGTAAAATTCACGAATAAAGGTGAAGGCGCC